>RGTL01000230.1 GCA_010025385.1 Gammaproteobacteria bacterium
AGATCCGTCGATTCAACAAACTGCCGACTGATCGACCAGTCGTGCACGGAGCCAGTGCCTCCAAATTGGGGCTTTGCACCGGCCGTTTGACCCGAGTCCAGTAAAAACGCATCGACCCGCTCTGCATAGGCATCAACCAACTCAAGCGCGCGCTCATTCTCTACGTGGATAACCTGCACGCGGCGCACGTGGGGCAAGGTTGCCTGCAGGCGCTCATGCTCTCGTGGATCGATATGCTGGACCACCTGCACCGTGTTGGCGCCGCAACGCACAAGCTCGGTTTCGATATCGTCTGCGCGCACCTTGCTGGTCAGAAAGAACGTATCGATATCCGAGGGCAGCGCCCGGACAATTGTGGCAGCTGCCTCCACGCCGATTACTCCGGGACCTGAGGGCATCTCTCCCACAAGACCAATGGCGGTCGCGCCTGCCGCGCGCGCGAGAAGCGCCTCCTCTGCGTTAGCCGTACAGCATATTTTTATCTTCATTCGGTATCGCTGACCTCGGGATTCCAGTTCAAGAGAGCCGGCAACAGTTCGTTTAAATCCCCAAATAGCGCGGCGTCGGCAAGATCATCCATGGCCGTGGGCTCCGCGTTAACGATGATGATTTTTGCACCCCGCTCTTTTGCCATCGGCACGAGTCCTGCGACCGGATACACCGAAAGCGTGGACCCCACAGCGAGCAATAGATCACACGCGCAGGCCGCCCGCTCCGCACGAGCTAAGTCCTCAGGAATCAGCGACTGGCCAAAAGAAACGGTGGCGGACTTCAGAATTCCGTTACACGCAGGGCAGGCAGGATCCTCCTCTCCCGACTCCAGTCGCTCTAGGGCCTCCTTCATCGGAGCCCGATAGGTGCACTCGAGACAGGCAACCTCCCGAATCGTGCCGTGGATCTCAATCACGCGGTCAGGCGAACTGCCCGCCATCTGATGCAATCCATCAATGTTCTGTGTCACCAACGTGTGGATTTTTTCCGTGCGCTCAAAAGCCGCGATCGCTCGATGACCGATTCCGGGTGTCGCTTCCCATACCGGCGAATCACGACGTGATCGCCAGGCTTTCTTACGGATGCGGGCATCGCTGACGTAATAGCGAATATCCGATAACTTTTCTGCATCGGGATCTTTGGTCCAAACACCCTGGGGTCCACGAAAGTCGGGAATCCCCGAGGCAGTTGAGAGTCCGGCGCCTGTCAGTACAAGAATCTCATTCGATTCAAAAATCCAATCGCGCCCGCTTAAGAGTTGCTCTTTATCCACCTTAATTTGTGCCGTGCTTTCCCCGCAGAACAATCCGAGGGTATCTGATACAGTCGTTGCTGAACAGAAAAAAGGAGAACATCATGTACTACCGGGTTACCACCTACTCTTTTGATGCGGCGCGTCGCGATGAGTTTCTGGCGCTGGCTGACACCTTCCGCGACGAACTCAACGCGATTGATGGCCTCGAGTCCGTTCACTCCTGCGAAATGGACGAAGGCGAAGGGATGATCGTTTCGCGTTACTCGAGTGAATCAGCCGCTAATGACGCCCAACCGCAGATCCAGAGTATTTTCGGGCGGATGGCGCCTTTTATGACATCGATGCCGGAGGTCAAAGGCGGTGAGGTGATCTGGTCGCTGTAAACGCGGCTCAGAAGATTCCGCCATCAAGACCCGCTGCCATCGCAGCGCCGAGTTCCCCGCAAGAATCGGCAAAGTAATCGCGCCACTCGCCTTTTAATACCAACGGCTTCTGGACCGCTCGCCAACCAAGCCCTGCGGTAATGGATTCGATCGCGCGGCTTGTGCCTGTTCCGTCAAGCCCGGCGCGTATATATGCCGCATACGGCGTCCCGCGGGTGACTTCAAGGCAGGGGTTGTAGATGCGGTCAAAAAAATCTTTAAGCGCGCCACTCATATAGCCAAGATTCTCGGTGGTGCCGAGCACGAGCGCGCTTGCCGATTTAACGTCGTTTGCGTCAGCCTCAAACGGCGTGCGAATGACGAGCTGCACCTCTGCGGTCTCTATGGAGCGGGCGCCGGCTTCCACCGACTGCAGTAGTTTTTGGGTATTTCGCGAAGGAGCATGGGCCACCACATCAGCCGGTTCTGACGACAGTTAACCGGTCAATAAAGAGAGGCCCGAGACTTGCCCGGGCCTTAATAACCGAGGAGGAAGGAGGGTTACATCGGATCTTCATTCTATCAAAAACGTTTCTGTTTTTGAGCGTTAAATTGGAAAATTTCCTTTTATTATTAATTAGTTCCGATCTATCGAGCTATTCGAAGATACATCAATTGCTTGGATAAGAAAGCTCTAATCTACTTGAGAAGCTAAGGGTTTTACACGTCTCGAGCCAGCATTAAGCGACGAAATACTCGCCCGCGTTAAAGGTCATCGGAAGCCCCTTCTCTTCAAACTCATCATCGGGGCAAACCACCACAGCGATCCCGAGAACCTTGAGTTTTCCCGCGATATGTCGAGCGCCAATGGAATCAAAAACGACGGGGCTAACGCGCCACTCAAAGTTTCCTCGAGTTTCCATGCGAAATAGCACCCGAGTGCTAGGTGGATCTGCTGCCATTTTTTCGTTCTGTCCGGCTGAAGGTTGCGGGTATCATCTTCGACAAGAAAAATAGCCGATAATCAATTGGCGCCAGCAGTTAATCATCTAGAGATTTTCGTGACCGGATGACATCAGACGCTCAAAACGAAACCGTGCTTTCCAACATCGGACTTGCGCTGGCTCGAGTCGCCTAGAGTCATGGCGTGGATGCAGGCGCCTTGATGCACGACGCCGGCATTGATTCGGAATCGATTCATCAGAAAGAGAGCCGTATTTCAACCGTGCAGCATCAGGAACTCTGGAAGCTGCTGATCGAGCGAACAGGAAAGCCGTGTATTAGCCTGGACGTCAGCCGGTCTATTTCGCCCGGCACTATCCATGGGCTCGGGCTTGGGTGGCTGGTCAGCGATACGTTAAAAAGTGCCCTTGAGCGACTGGTTCGATTCCAGCGGCTGGTCTCAACCAACGCCGATATCGAGCTTGCCGAGACCGCAGAGAGTTACGAACTG
>RGTL01000024.1 GCA_010025385.1 Gammaproteobacteria bacterium
TATACGGTACTGGCTCGAAACCCCGTCTCACACGTCATGCCGGTTCTCCTCATCCTGCCCGTCCTGACCATTGGCTTCTCCATGCTGCTGCTAGGGGAACGTCCATCCCAAGGCGTATTGATCGGCGGTTTTGTCGTGCTCTGCGGGGTGTCGCTCATCGTTTTCGCTCGGTCCCGACCGGCTGAGACCTCGCCCTCGTAAGACCTCATTACGATCGTGACGACTCGCCCTGCCGAGATTGATGTCTGGACCGTCTCCTTGTCCGGATTGACGCCGAGGATCCCCATGCTGCGCGAACTGCTCTCGTCTGACGAGATCGCTCGAGCGGAGCGGTTCATTTTCGACCGGGACCGCAATCACTTTATCGGCTGCCGAGCCGCCCTGCGGCGATTGCTGGCAGAGCGACTGGGGATGGCCCCCGGCGAGATTGATTTTTCTTATGGCAGCAAGGGGAAACCATTCGTGCCTCACGCGGCCATCGAGTTCAATGTGTCTCACTCCGGCGAATTCGCACTGATCGGACTCAGCGAGAGGATTGCGATTGGTGTCGATATCGAAAAAATTCGAGAGCCCACGCGAAACGACTGGTCTGATTTAGCGAAACGTTTTTTTTCTGAAGGAGAAGTAAAGGCCCTTTCAACGCTCTCGCCGGAAGACCAGACCGAAGGATTCTTCGCCTGCTGGTCCCGAAAAGAAGCCTATATCAAACGACATGGCCTTGGCCTTGCTCTGCCGCTGCGGGATTTCTCAGTCAGCGTTGATCCCGCCCACGCCGAACTCCTGGGCGCCGACTGGTGCCCCCGGGACTTGAGACAGACGACCCTTTATGACCTGCACGCGCCGGTGGGCTATCGGGCCAGTATGGCTCTTGAACAGACCGCGAAGGTCCAGATCCATCAGAGATCCTTCCAGATTTAGCGGCGCTCTCGAGACCGGGACGCCTTCGCACAGACGGGAGGCTTTAAAATACACCCAATGAAATTTGACAACGTGCTTCAGACCATCGGGCGCACGCCCGTCGTCCAGCTTCATCGCTTTGATCGCGGACGCGCGGCGGAGTTATGGGTCAAACTGGAAAGCTTCAATCCTGGCGGGTCTGTTAAAGATCGCCCTGCGCTAAATATGATCGAGGATGCCGAAGCTCGCGGCGTGCTCAAACCGGGCGACACGATAGTAGAGCCGACCTCGGGCAATACCGGTATCGGGCTCGCTATGGTGGCGGCCGTGAAGGGCTATCCGGCCGTGTTCGTCATGTCCGCCGATATGAGTCAGGAGCGCAAAGATATCTTAAAAGCATATGGTGCTGAACTGGTGCTGACGCCGGCGGAAAAAGGAACCGTAGGCGCCATTGAAGAAGCGCGACGACTCGAAAAGGAAAAGGGCTATTTTTTTGTGGGGCAGCATTACAACCCAGCTAACCCACTCGCACATCGGAGCACCGCGAACGAAATTATCCAAGATTTTGGTACCAGCCTGGGAGCGGTTATCTGCACCACCGGAACCGGGGGAACTATTAGCGGGCTATCGCGGTTTTTACGCCCCGCCATCCCCAATATCCGTATCATCGCCACCGAGCCGGACGTCTCCCCTATCCTGTCAAAAGGTATCGCCAAGAAGCATCGCATCATGGGAACGGCTCCCGGGTTTATCCCCGATACCCTGGATCAGTCGGCTTATGACGATATCATTGCGGTCAATGCGGATGACGCGATTGCCGTAACGCGGCGTATGGCGCAGCAAGAGGGTATTTTTTGCGGCATCTCCTGTGGAGCCGCGGTTGTAGGCATGCTCGAATATGCCCAACGGGATGAGGCGACAGGCCAAACGTTGCTCGCCATCCTGGCCGACACGGGCGAACGCTACCTCAGCACCGAGCTCTGGTCTTCCTTATGACATACATTGTTCACGTAACCGCAGTGGTTGAGGGAGACCTTGATCGTATCGAGCAGTTGATCAACGAATACCGATACGCCTGCCTGGAGCATCAACCCGGCATGAAGCACTTTTTTGTCTGTCGGGCGATGGATAACCCGAATGTCTTTTTGTACACGCAAATCTTTACCGATGCGGACGCTCACCGCGCCCATATCGAGGGTGACGACCCTAAAACGTTCTTCTCAAAAATGGAAAAAGAAGGCTTCCAATTCCATGGCAGATGGATGGCCGGCAAGGAGATCGATTCCCTGCCGGAAGGGCAGTGGCTGAACTGAGTTCGGGTTCCGCCTGCCTCCCATCTGCGTTCTCAATATCGGATCACGTCCTCAACCGGTATGTAGAGAACCGGTTAGTGCCCGCTTCACAAACTGACCACCCTTCTCGATCTTCTGTTCGTTCTTTTCGATAATGACGCGGCCACGGCTGAGTACGGTCTCGGTAAAGCCCTGGACCTCGAAGCCCTCGTACGCTGAATAATCGACACGCATATGATGCGTACAAGGATTATTAACACTGATTTTTTCCTTACGCTCCGGATCAAAGATCACGATGTCGGCATCCGTGCCGACCGCAATCGTTCCTTTTTTGGGAAATAAACCAAAGGCCTTGGCGGCAGCCGTAGACGTCACCTCAACAAAACGATTCAGATCCATCCGCCCTTTCACCACACCGCCGTTATAAATAAGGCTCATGCGGTTTTCGACACCGGGCGCGCCGTTGGGGATCTTGGTAAAGGAATCCAGACCGAGCTCTTTCTGCTCCTTAAAGCAGAACGGGCAATGATCTGTGGCAATCGTCTCCAGATCCCTAAATTTGAGGCCCTGCCAGAGTTCATCCTGATTCCACTTTTCCCGCAGGGCCGGGGTCATCACCCATTTAGCGCCCTCGAAGCCCTCTTTTTCATAGTAGCTGGCATCCAGAAAAAGATACTGAGGACACGTCTCAGCGATAACGTCTACGCCCCGCTGGCGCGCGCGCTTCACTTCCTCAAGGGCATCAGAGCAAGACAAGTGCACGATATAAAGCGGCACTTTTGCCACCTCCGCAATTGCTATAGAGCGATAGACGCCCTCCGCCTCCATTCTCGTCGGGCGAGTCAGGCCATGATATTTTGGAGCGGTGTGACCGTCGGCCAAAGCTTCTTTGATAATTTCATCAATAACGATCCCGTTCTCTGCATGCATGCAGATGCGGGTGCCGTTTTCCCCGGCCTGTCTGAACGCGCGATACAGCGTACCGTCGTCTACATACAGAACACCCGGATAAGCCATAAATAGCTTGTAGGATGTGACCCCCTCGTCGGCGAGCTTCTGCATCTCGGGGAGTCTGGATTCAGGCATATCCGTGATGATCATATGGAAGGCGTAATCAATCAGGGATTTACCGTCCGCCTTCTGGTGCCAGGTCTCAAGCCCTTTGAACGTGGATTCGCCTTTGCTCTGAATGGCAAAATCGATAACGCAGGTCGTTCCGCCGAACGCAGCTGCTCGAGGGCCGGACTCAAAGTCATCGGCGCTCATCGTCCCACCAAAAGGCATATCAAAGTGTGTGTGCGGATCGATTCCGCCGGGGATAACCAGTCTATTGCTGGCGTCGATCACCTTAGCTGCTTCGACGTTAAGGTTCTTGCCAATCATCGAAATTTTTTCGTCTTCGATGTAAATGTCCGCGTGGTAATCGTCCACTGCGGTAACGATCCGGCCGTTCTTGATTAATACGCTCATGATGATTTCCTCCCATGCATGATTAATTTGCCACGTTAGGCCCTCTCGACTTGGGCTCGTATTCTGGGCATCCTCTTTTGACGTTTTTCCAGCAGCATGCGCCTCGCGGCGTTACACGCCCGCCATCGGGTTATTGGGGTGAGCGGTCCAATGCAATTTTTTGTCGGGATCCACATACGCGCCCGTTCGGACATCGACCTCGTTTGAAAGCGACCGTAGCGTCAAACAGTTTTCAACCGGGCAGACCGTGACACATAAATTGCACCCGACGCATTCGTCCTCCATCACCTCATAGTGTCTTTTACCGTTGCGGGTGGCCCGAATGGCCTGATGCGACGTGTCCTCACAAACGATGTGGCATTTGCCGCACTGAATGCAAAGATCCTGATCAATTTGTGCCTTTACTGTGTAATTGAGATTCAGGTGCTGCCAATCCGTAAGGGTGGGCACCGCCCGGCCAACGGCGTCCTCAACGGAGGCAAAACCTTTGTCCTGAAGAAATCGGCCAAGACCATCTATCATGTCATCGACAATCTTGAAGCCATGAGTCATGGCCGCGGTGCACACCTGAACATTACCCGCGCCAAGTAACATAAACTCGGCCGCGTCACGCCAATTACTGATCCCACCAATCGCAGATATAGGCAAGCCGGCGCAGTCCGGATCTCGGGCGAGATCCGAGACCATATGAAGCGCGATTGGCTTAACGGCGGGTCCGCAGTAACCACCGTGCGTGCCCATGTTATCGATACTGGGTTTGATGCTTAGGGAATCCAGATCAACCGACATCACAGAGTTGATGGTGTTGATAAGGGACACCGCGTCCGCGCCACCACTCTTGGCCGCCCTAGCGGGCTGGCGAATACTGGTCACGTTAGGGGTCAGCTTCACAATCACCGGGAGCCGGGAGTATTGCTTACACCAGGCCGTCACCATTTCCACATATTCAGGAACTTGGCCTACGGCTGCGCCCATACCGCGCTCCGACATACCGTGGGGGCAGCCAAAATTAAGCTCTAGGCCGTCTGCGCCGGTATCCTCCACCAAAGGCAGGATGGCCTTCCAGGCCTCTTCTTGGCAGGGCACCATGAGCGAAACCACCAGAGCGCGATCGGGCCAATCGCGTTTTATTTGCTTGATCTCCGCCAGGTTAATCTCGAGCGGCCGATCGGTTATGAGCTCGATATTATTAAAACCAATAACGCTGCGATCTCGCCCGTGTAGGGCCTCATAGCGTGGCCCGCTCACATTCACAATCGGTGGGCCGGCTTCGCCCAGAGTTTTCCACACGACCCCGCCCCAGCCGGCCTCAAAGGCCCGGTTCACGTTGTAGGCCTTATCCGTCGGCGGCGCAGATGCCAGCCAGAACGGGTTGGGCGATTCGATTCCTATGAAGTTTGTTTTCAGGTCTGTCATGTGACTCCCCTTTCAGTCAATAAATCAGTCGATGAGTGATTAAAGATTCTGTCGCCTTCCTGTCATGGGTTGGACAGAGTCAAATGGATTGCCTTCGCCGCTACTTTCCCATCCTGCACAGCGCTAACGGTCAGATCGTCACCTCCGGCAATGCAATCACCCCCGGCCCAAACCCCCTCGCAGGATGTCATGCGATCCGCATTCACAATAAAGCGTCCCCCATCCAGCGCAAACGAGGCGTCGGCTCCCATCGAACCGGTGTGCGGAGACTGGCCAATCGCCTTCAGCACCATATCCGCCGGCAAAGTGAAGGTCTCGCCCTTAGCCGCCTCGTTGGTTGTCTCAAACTCAACGCCGGTGACTTGTCCGTTTTCGACCACAACGGCCGAGGGCTGAGCCCAGTAGCGAATCGTGATACCCCGGATCTTTGCAAACTCCTGTTCCAGAATGCTGGCCTTCATCGCCTCCGGCCCACGCCGATAGACGAGCGTGACCTCCTCTGCGCCAAGCAATCGAGACTGAACGGCAGCATCGATTGCGGTCATGCCGCCTCCGATTACGACCACCTGACGTCCGACCGGCACACCGGAGTACCTCTCAGACTGGCGTAGGTTGTCGATGAACGCGACCGCGTCCATAACGCCTGGCGCGTCTTCTCCCGAAATGCCCAGCGACGCGCCACCTCCCAAGCCAACGCCCAGGAATACCGCGTCATGACGTTTTCGCAACTCCTCCAGAGTGATGTCTTTTCCCAGCGCCATACCATGTTTAACGTCGATGCCGCCAATCGATAGAACGAGATCGACCTCACGTTGCGCGAAGTCATTCAACATCTTATAGGCCGCCAGCCCGTATTCGTTTAGACCACCTGACTTCGGACGTGCTTCATAAATCACCACGTTGTGGCCAAGGGTTGCGAGACGGTGTGCGCAGGCGAGTCCTGCGGGCCCCGCCCCCACGACACCAACCGATTTCCCCGAGCTCGCCGTGCGACTGAAAAATTCAGTTTTTTGTGAAAAGGCCTGATCAACCGAATAACGCTGCAACAGCCCGATATTGACCGCTCTGTCGTCCCCATGATTTCGGACACAGGCACCCTCACATAAGGTCTCGACCGGGCAGGCGCGAGCACACGTGCCGCCAAGAATGTTTTCATCCAGGATCAGACCGGCCGCTCCGATCGGGTTGCCATTCGCAATCATTCGAATGAACCCAGGGATATCGATGCCCGTGGGACAGGCTTCTGTACAAGGGGCATCGAAGCAGAAATAGCATCGCTCGGCCTCGACCCGGGCCGCATTTTTTTCCAACGGCGTATGCATCTCGCAAAAATTACGGGCACAGGCCTCCTCACTCAATCGATCCGTAGCGATCCCTGGCTTACCGTTATGTGATGTGGCTATCAGTTCCATCTTTAACTTCTCCTTTGATTGGAGCGCGCTCTCTCATGACTCGTTTTCAATCATTAATCGGCCGCTGATCTCACGGGTGCGGCAACCCCAATCTCTCCTCGCGAAGAAACTGGGTCGCCGCACCTTGCGAAACCACTCAAAACGGTTTGGGGTTGCTTAATAGGCCGCGTCCCAAACCGCGTGAGACCATGCCCCCATGGGCGCCTTTGAGATAACCGGGTCCGAACCGCCGCTTAACAGCGTGTCGACCGTTCGTTTGTAGTCCGCCTCGGAGAGCTTGCCGCCACCCGCGGTCAGCTTATTGATCTCACCCATCATTCGACGCTGATGCTTCTCGGTCTGGGCGCCCGTCTCGTCGTTGTCCAGCACGATGTCGGCAGCTGCATCAGCGTTCTCGCGGGCCCACGCCCATCCCTTCATAGAGGCCCGGACAAAGCGCGCCATTTTGTCGACAAATTTAGGATCGGACAGATTCTTCTCCAGAACATACAGACCGTCCTCGAGCGTTGCCACACCCTGATCTTCATATTTGAAGGTGATCAGTTCATCTGCACCAAGTCCGGCGTCAATGATCTGCCAATACTCGTTATAGGTCATCGTTGACACGCAGTCGGCCTGCTTTTGCAGAATCGGATCGACGTTGAAGCCCTGCTTTAACACGGTGACCCCATTGGCGCTGCCGTCGGTTGCGATATTCAAACGGCTCATCCAGCTCAGGAAGGGATATTCGTTTCCATAGAACCACACCCCTAGGGTGCGTCCTGGAAAATCAGAGGGCGCTTTGACACCGCTGTCCTTGCGACAGGTCAGCATCATGCCGGATCGCTTGAACGGTTGGGCGATATTCACCAGCGCCAAGCCTTTTTCGCGCGAGGCCAATGCCGAGGGCATCCAGTCAATAATGACATCAGCGCCACCGCCCGCAATCACCTGAGGCGGCGCTACATCCGGACCGCCCGGCTTAATCGTGACATCCAATCCTTCCTCTTTATAAAAGCCTTTGTCCTTCGCTACAAAGTAGCCCGCAAACTGCGCCTGGGTCACCCATTTCAGCTGCAGGGTCACCTTATCCGCAGCGAATGCGACAGAGCTTGTCATCGCCACGGACACGGCCAAGAGCATGCTCGTAAGCTTGGTTCTCATAGTTATCTCCTCTTGTGGGTTAATCATGTCCCGTTCGGGACTTCCTTACGGCGATTGACGAAAGGACGCGTGCCAAAAGGTCGCGCGCCGCTCCGCCATCGCCAGTAATCCATAAAACAATGAACCGGACACCGCAGCTACGGCTATCGATGCCCAGACCATCTCCATATTCATCCGCCCAACCTCCGTTGAGATCCGAAAGCCCATCCCGACAATGGGTGTCCCGAAAAACTCGGCAACGATCGCGCCAATCAGCGCCAGAGCGGAATTAATCTTCAAGGCGTTAAAGACAAAAGGTAACGCATTTGGCAGTCGTACTCTTTTAAAAGTCTGCCAGTGACTGGCTCCGATCGAGCGCATAAGATCCAATTCAATGGGGGTAGAGCTTCTGAGACCGCTGATGGTGTTTACCAGCATCGGGAAAAAAGTCATGATCACGACCACCGCCGCTTTGGACTGCCAGTCAAAACCAAACCACATGACCATGATCGGTGCGATTCCGATTATCGGAATCGCACTAACAAGATTTCCGACCGGCAAAAGGCCACGCCCCAAAAACGGCCATCGATCGGCAGCCAACGCAGCAGCAAACCCGGCCAGATTACCCATCAAGAATCCGGGAATAACCGCTCGCACCACCGTCTGGTTAAAGTCAGCGCCCAGCACGTTGAGCGAGCCGGCAATAGACTCTCCCACAAGACTTGGTGAGGGAAGCAGGACTCGGGGAATACCCAGTCCCGTTGTGATGAATTCCCACAGCGCCAGGAACCAAACACCAAATAGCGCGGGAACCACAATCCGATCAACCAGGGAATTTGGCGTCGCATCAGCTTTTTGAGATGAAAACCCTTTCATGACGTGCCAGACAGCAAAGCCCAATGCGCTCACCCAGAGCCACAATCCAAGTCGCCCCGACCCTTGCACTGAATCGAGATGAACAATGTCGAGGGCTACCCGCAACGCAGAAAGCAGCAGCAGCAGTTGAGCAATCAGAGTCATACGCGGGGCTATCCGCACGATTGCAACCAAGGCAAAGACGCCCGCGAGCATGGCCACGCCAAAGATCGCGTTCGGAATCTGTCTCCAGGTCTGTTCCAGGGCGGGCGGGAACATTAACGCCAGCACCAGCAATCCCGCTCCGAGACCAACCGAGATTTCCCGATTTTTGAAGACGGTCTTCATCCGAGCGCTGCCTGCCCTCCGTTAAGACGGCGTAGAGCTATCCGCTCCATGATTCCAATAAAAGCCACCAGCGAAGCCGATACCAGAGAAGCCACAATCAGCGCCGCCCAGATCATGGTGATCTGCCCATAATAAGAGCCACTGAGCAGACGAGCTCCCAGTCCGCCCTGACCCCCGGTCGGCAACTCCGCCACGATTGCCCCCACCACGCTTAAGGCAACAGCGACCTTTAAAGAAGCGAACAAGAATGGGATTGATGAGGGCAGTCGCAACTTGAAAAAAATCTGAGTGGCGGAGGCGGAATAGGTGCGCATCTGATCGATAAGGATAGGCTCGGGAGAGCGCAGACCTTTAACCATACCCACCACGACGGGGAAGAAGCACAAATACATCGAGATGACCGACTTGGGGAAAAGACCGGTAATTCCGATCGATCCCAAAACCACAATAATCATCGGCGCGAGTGCCAAAATCGGAATCGTTTGCGAGGCAATAATCCAAGGCATGAGCGAGCGATCCAGCGTCGACACGTAAACGATTCCAACCGCCAACCCAATGCCCAGCAGCGCTCCCAGGGCAAAGCCGAGCAGTGATGATGAGAGCGTAATGCCGGCGTGGTAGACCAGACTGCGCTTGGAGGTAAAGGGTTTATCAATCACCGTCTTCTTTAACTCGATACCCACCTGATGGGGCGACGGCAACACCGGCCGCTCCATTTCCCAGGCATCAAAAGCCAGTTCAGCGAATGTCCAGTCGAGGCCATTTTTTTCGTAGCGATCGATGAGCTGGGGACTGTTCAGTCGGATCGAACCGGCGTACCAGATCACGATAATGCTCAAGACGACCGTGAGTACAGGCAGGAGCGCGCCCTCGCGAAACAGCTTATCAGTCATCGTCATAACTGTGCCCCGCTTTAAGTCCCTCACGCACCCGATGCGCGACCTCCAAGAAGGCCGGCGTCTCGCGAACGTCCAGCGTTCGATCTTTGTCAAAAACACAGGGAATCACGTCGATAATCTTTCCCGGTCTTGGTGACATCACAACGACACGGGTAGACAGAAAGACCGCCTCAGGTATGGAGTGCGTGACAAAGACTACGGTCTTCCCTGTTTTACGCCACAGATCCAGCAACTGTTGATTCAGATGATCCCGGGTGATCTCATCGAGCGCCCCAAACGGCTCGTCCATCAGCAAAAGGTCCGGCTCAACACTTAATGCCCGGGCAATAGACACACGCTGCTGCATGCCGCCGGACAGTTGCCAGGGGTATTTGTTCTCAAAACCAGTCAAATTGACCATTTCGAGGTAACGCGCGGCCCGCTCCTGCTGATCAGCGCGGGGTAGACCCATAATCTCCAGCGGTAGCATCACGTTCTTTCGAACGGTGCGCCACGGATACAGCGCCGGCGCTTGAAAGACATAGCCATACGCCCGCTGCCGCCTCGCATCCGCCGGGCTAACCCCATTGATGCGAATATCGCCAGCCGAGTGGGTCTCGAGATCCGCGATCACCCGCAGTAAGGTGGTCTTTCCGCAACCCGAGGGTCCAATAAGTGAAATGAATTCTCCTGAACGGATATCCAGGTTGATATCCGAGAGCGCATGCACGGGCCCGTCCGACGTCGTGAACTCCAGGGACAGATTGTCTACCTGGACAACGATCTCGTTCTGGTCCGTGTCCAAACTCATCTCAATCTCTCCACTAGGCGCTCACACTAACCGTCACTCCGGCCGGCTTTCGCCAACATGGCATGCAGCATGACGTTTGCACCCGCGGTAGACCAGGCCGGCTCGATATCTTCCACTTCGTTGTGACTGATGCCATCGATACACGGAATGAAAACCATTGACGTGGGGGCGACATGAGCAACAAAACACGCGTCATGGCCGGCACCCGTCACAATTGGTCGGGAGGTGTAGCCATGCGATTTTGCCGCAGCGTCAACTGCCGCCACGCAGGTCTCGTCGAAGTAGACCGGGGCGTAGTAGAAAATCTGCTCCAGATCAAAGGTCAGCTGGCTTTGCTCTGCAATTTCTCTTACACCCTCGCGGACGGCCTCGTCCATCTTGGAAAGAACCGCATCGTTGGGGTGTCGAATATCGATGGTCATGAACACCCGTCCCGGAATGACATTGCGCGAGTTCGGATGCACGTTCAACATGCCCACTGTCGCGCATGCGAGAGGCGCATTCGCGAGACCTATTTCATTGACCAAATTGACGACTTTTGCCGCCCCAAGAAGCGCATCTTTCCGGCGATCCATCGGGGTTGGGCCTGCATGCGACTCGGTACCGACCAGTTCCAACTCGTACCACCGCTGTCCCTGAGCGTCCGTCACCACGCCAATCTCAATATCTTCCTCCACCAGAATCGGCCCTTGCTCGATATGGGCCTCAAAATAGGCATGCAGCGGCCGACCCATCGGTTGATCGCCGGCGTAACCGATGCGCTCTAACTCCTGTTTCATGGTGAGGCCGTCAGCATCGGCCCGAGAAAGCCCGTATTCAAGATCGTAAATGCCCGCAAACACGCCGGAGGCGACCATTGCCGGCGCAAAGCGACTGCCCTCCTCGTTCGTCCAGCATACGGCCTCCACCGGGTGACGCGTTTGAATGCCATGATCGTTCAACGTGCGGATAACCTCTAAACCGGTCAGCACGCCATAGACCCCATCAAAGCGGCCACCGGTGGGCTGGGTGTCGAGATGACTGCCCGCCGCTACAGGAGGCAAACTGGGATCTGTCCCGGGCCGTTGGGCAAAAATATTGCCCATCTTATCGATCGAAATGGTACATCCCGCCTCTTTACACCAGTCGACAAAAAGATCCCGCGCCTCGCGGTCGAGATCCGTCAAGGCCAGTCGGCAGGAGCCTCCTTTCTCGGTGGGCCCGATCTCCGCCATATCCATCAGAGACTTCCAAAGTCGCTCGCCGTTTACCGTGAGTTTTTGATCCACTGTTTGTTTCTCCCTATTTCGCGAAGACGTCGGCGGTTACCGATGCATTTCTCAGTTAAGTTCGACCAACGGGTCGTAGGTTTCCGGTCGACGATCACGGAAGAACTGCCAGGTGTCTCTCACCTGTCTGACCATGTCCATGTCCATCTCATGGATAAGAAGCTCATCCTGATCTCCACTGGCCTGAGCTTCTATCTGACCTCTTGGATTAACAAAATAACTGGAACCGTAAAATTCACCGATATTCCAAGGCGCCTCCGTGCCTACCCGATTGATGGCCGCGATAAACACACCGTTCGCTGCAGCAGAGGCAGGTTGCTCGAGCTCCCACAGATATTGCGAGAGCCCAGCCACGGTGGCGGAGGGGTTATAAATGATCTCTGCGCCCCGAAGCGCCAGTGCGCGCCAGCCCTCCGGGAAATGTCGGTCGTAGCAGATGTACACACCGATCGTCCCGTAGGCGGTGTGAAAAACCGGCCAGTCTGAAGCACCTGGTTTGAAAAAGAATTTCTCCCAGAAACCGGCAACCTGGGGCAAATGGGTTTTCCGATACTTGCCAAGATAACTCCCGTCGGCGTCAATGACGGCGGCGGTGTTGTAATAAACGCCCGTCATCTCCTCTTCGTAAATCGGCACGATGATGACCATGTTGTGCTTCTTGGCGTATTCCTGCATCAACGAGACGGTATAGCCACCCGGTATTGCCTCAGCCGCGGCATACCACTTGGCGTCCTGACTGGGACAGAAATACGGCTGAGTAAAAACCTCCTGAAAGCAGAGAATTTGCACGCCCTCAGCGCCCGCCTTATCGATCAACGGCAGGTGTGCGGCTAACATGGCGTCGCGGATCTGCTCCGGGGTATCCCCGGTCGACGCTTTCAGGCTCATTTGAATCAATCCGGATTTCAGCTTACTCATACTCCGCTCCTTTTTGTCATTCGGCTATATGTGAAGTTCAGTTAATAACGACAGTCGCCTTGTTCTGCTTTCGGCCCTTTGCAGGTGTGTCGATTAATCCCAGCCCCCGGACTAACGCATCGACCACCGCATCCGTTGCGGCATAAATATCCGAATCGTAGTCGGATGTCCCGGTCACCGCTTTTATTTGCGCTTCGAAATCGGCATAGGTCTGGGTCACCGCCCAAATCATGAAGAAGGCATGCGCTGGATCAATGTGAGCCATCCTTCCCTCATCCTGCCAACGTTTGAAGACTTGGCCTTTCTCGGCGACCCAAGGTCGCAAATGGCTGACGAGGTGAGCGCCGATAATGGGTGCGCCGGCGATGACCTCCATAGCAAAAAGCCGGGAGGCCTCCGGGTAGTGCCGGGATAAATGTATTTTTCTGTTGACGTAGTTTCGGATCGCCTCAGCAGGATTGATATCCACAGCGATATCGCCCAGCGCATTTAGCCAAAGGTCCAGGACGCGCTCGATGACCAAGCGATAGAGCGCTTTTTTGGATTTACAGTAATAAAGCAGATTTGCTTTAGGTAGCCCTGCCTCTCGAGCAATCTCATCGACCCGGGCGCCGTCATAGCCTTTGCGGGAGAAGATGCGCGTGGCGGCCGCAATGATGCGCTCGCGGGGTGAGGTGCGGCTTCCGACCGCGTCGCCGTCCGTTTCGGCTTGCGATTGGCCGGGCCAGACTAATGAGTGAATATCCGGCATACGAGATCAT
>RGTL01000231.1 GCA_010025385.1 Gammaproteobacteria bacterium
TTCTTATCGATCCAAATCTCGTTCGCAGCATTGATACCCACCAATACGCTGACGGTGGGCTTGACCTCAGCGGTCAGAGCTTCGGGGCGGAGGATGTCCGTCCCAGGCTCCTTAATGAAGGTGGCCGTCACGATGAAGAAGATGAGCATAATAAACACCACGTCCAGCATGGGCGTGAGGTTGATCTCGCTCTTCTCTTCGCGGCCAGAAAATCTTGCCATGGACCTACGCATCGTTGGCTCCCAAGCTGGCCTTAGTGATCCATCGTGAGATGGTCTTCGAAGAGTTCCGTCTCCCGGTCCACCTTGCCCTGCAGGAACGTGGTCGCGAGCACCCCAGATAGGGACGCGACCATGCCTGCCATCGTCGGGATGGTGGCCATGGAAACCCCGGAAGCCATGGACCGAGCGTTACCGCCCTGCGTAGCCATGGCATCGAAGACCGCAACCATGCCGGTCACCGTGCCCATCAAACCGAGGAGCGGCGCGAGCGCCACGCAGGTTTGGATGAGCGGAAGGGTGCCGCGGATTTTCTCCGAGGCCTGGGAAATCATTGCTTCCCGTATCGCGTGGGCCGACCAGGACCGACGCTCTTCGCGACCTTCCCACTCTTGGATGGTGCTGTCGACGATGGTTTTGAATTCAGTCCGGAAGAACCAGAACCGTTCAAAGATCATCGTCCACATCGCAAAAGTGAGCGCCGCGATCAGGGGCAGCACAGGGCCGCCCCGTTCCATAAAGGTAATGATCGCGTAGTACGCTTCGTTAAACATGGGCTTAACCTAGCGACTTACCCGATTGCTCCGCGTGCTTGGCGATGATGCCCGCGCTCTGCTCTTCCAGAACGTGGATCACCGACTTGGCGCGACCGCTCACCACTGCGTGCATGAGCACGGTCGGGATAGCCGCACAGAGGCCGAGTACGGTGGTCATCAACGCGGTGGAGATACCACCGGCCATGGTCTTCGGATCACCGGTACCGAACAGGGTGATGGCCTGGAAGGTCAGGATCATCCCGATAACCGTACCGAGGAGACCCAGCAGCGGAGACACCACGGAGATGACCTGGACAATCGCAATGCCGCGGTTGAGCTTCGGCGTTTCGCCCAGAATGGCCTCACCCAGCTTAAGCTCGAGGGTTTCAACGTCCACGGACTGGTTGTCCTGGTAGACCTTGAGGATGCGGCCGAGGGGGTTACCCGTGTCCGGCGTGGCATTCTTCGCCTGAGCGGCCACCTTGGACCCCACCATGGCCAGATCCAGCATGCGGATCAAGGCGATGAGAATACCGATGGAACCGAGGGCGATGATGACGTAACCCACCGCGCCACCGTCCTGAATTCGCTCTTCGATGGTCTTGCCCTGAATAAGGAGCGAGAGCAGGGAGCCGCGGGTCGGGTCGATGGCGAAGGGTACGATGGTGCCTGTGGATGCCGCCTGCAGACCATCGACCGTTGCCGTAAAGCGGCTAGAGGGCTGGCGTGCAAGCGCCACGATGTTCTGCGTGTTCGGGTCGAAGTTCACGTAGCCCGCGTCGGTGACGAGGTTGAAGTCCCCCACCCGGGTGATCGTGGTGGCCGTCTGGCCCCCGTCGGCTTCGATGACCGTGCCCGGGAAGGACACGACCTTACCCGTTTCCGTCATCTGCTGCTGAAGGGCGATCCAGAGCTCTTCGATTTCTTCGATGCTGGCGAGCTGCGTGCTCTTCCCCATCTTGGCGGCGAGGGCCTGGAGGGGCTCACCGCGACCCGGGAACTGCGCGCTAACCACAGAGCCTTCGAAGACCCCGACCGTATCCCCAGCAACCTGCTGAAGCACGCCGAAGAGCTCCCGGAGGGACCCAAGGCGGGTATCGAGCTGCTCCTGGAGCTGACCGAGGCGACGCTCGTTCTCTTCGAACTGGGTCTCGAGACGGTCGGAGCGCTGCTCCTGTGCCGTACGCTCGGCCTTGGCGGAGTTCAGCATGCTCTGCTGCTGCGCCTTCTTCTGAATGAACTCGCGCTCCCGGTCCTTGTTCACAGCACTTTCGAACAGGGCCCGCTCTTTCACGAGCTTCAAGAGATCGTCGAGGTCGCTGGCCTGACGCATCTCAAATTCGGCGGCATTCGCCGTACCGGCAACCATGACGCCCCCAAGGAGGAGCGCTGCGGCGGATTTTACGAGTGACTTCATGATCATTGCGCCGACTCCGGACCGGGAACGGGAAGGGTGACGAGATCAACGGAGGCTTGCTTCCGCGCCATGCGGATGGCCGCCGTGATGGAGCTGTTGTAGCCCGAATCGAGGGGCTGCCACGCGCGCTCTGCCTGATTCCACACGCCCGCACGCTCGCCGTCGGTGGTTTGGTAAACCAGGGAAACGCGGCCCAGGCGGAGGAAGTCCACCACGAGGGTCTGGCCTTCAAGCTCGAGCTCGTCGGTGTAGGACTCGAGGGTCCGACCGTACTCGTTTTCGATCTGGTAGGCGTTCAGCACCTGGCTGAACTTCTCGGACACTTCAACGTCCGCCCGATCGAGAATGTCATGGAGGCGGTTGATGCGCTCGAGGCGATCGTCCTGCATGAAGGGCACGTCGAGTTTCACAAACTGCTCAAGGCCGTCGAGCATCCGCAGCATGAGCGGCGTGATCTGACGCTCCACGAGCGTGACTTCGTCAATGGATTGGTTGAGCTCGGCCATCTCCCGCTCTTGGCTGGAGATCTGACGCTCGAGCTGCGCGTTGTAGACACGCAGACCCTCAACCTCCTTCATGACCGTCTTGTAGTCATTCAGGAGCTTGCGAGTTTCCTCGGTAAGCTCATCAACACGAGCCTGAGCGCTGCGCGCTTGGCTGTGAATGTCGTTTGCCGCGGCCAGTACGCCGTCTAACTCTGCGGCCGTCGCTTGGGCGCCTGCTGCGCCAAGGATGGCGCACGCGAGGGCGGAACGCGCAACCGTCTTCAGTCGATGCTCAATCATCTGATACCTGCGTGTCGGTGGATGGATGCCAACTGTCTATTCGGAGTCGAGCAAAGCGGCGAGGTAAAGCTAGACCGAGTGACCCGTGTTTCCCTCACTTCTTT
>RGTL01000232.1 GCA_010025385.1 Gammaproteobacteria bacterium
GGGCGCAAGGCCGACTGTGAAAGCGTGCCGTTATAATTTGCGCTCCCTATTTCTCGCGTCAGGAACGGAAAATCGTGCACTTTCAGGATCTGATCCTGCGGCTTCAGGCGTACTGGGCAGAGCAAGGCTGCGTCATTCTCCAGCCCTACGACATGGAGGTCGGCGCCGGCACCTTTCACACCGCGACATTCCTGACCGCAGTTGGGCCGGAACCGCTGCGCGCCGCCTATGTGCAGCCTTCCAGGCGCCCAACCGATGGCCGCTATGGTGAGAACCCTAACCGGCTTCAGCACTATTTCCAGTTTCAGGTCGTCCTCAAGCCTTCGCCGGACAACTTTCAGGATCTTTATCTTGGCTCTCTTGCGAGCCTGGGAATTGATTTCAAAAAAGACGACGTGCGCTTCGTCGAGGACAACTGGGAATCCCCCACTCTCGGCGCCTGGGGACTGGGTTGGGAGATCTGGCTGAACGGAATGGAAATCTCGCAGTTCACCTATTTTCAGCAAGTGGGAGGCCTCGACTGTCGCCCGGTCACCGGAGAGATCACCTATGGCCTGGAGCGTATGGCCCTTTACATTCAGGGGGTCGACAGCGTCTTTGATCTTCGCTGGAACGAGCATTTCAGTTATGGCGATATCTTTCACCAAAATGAAGTCGAGCAATCCGCCTACAACTTCGAACACGCGGATGTTCAAGTGCTTCTCGGTCAATTCGATCAATGCGAGAGCGCTTGCCAACGCCTGCTTGAGGCCAAACTTCCACTGCCCGCCTACGAGCAGGTCTTGAAAGGCTCCCACACCTTCAACCTGCTTGATGCGCGCGGGGCCATCAGCGTAACCGAGCGTGCCCGATATATTGGTCGGGTACGCGCACTCGCCAAAGGCGTTGCGCAGACATACTACGACGCCCGGGAGGCGCTTGGTTTTCCTCGCGGTAAAAATCATGGCTAAAAACGCCGGTCAGAATCGAGCGGACCTTCTGGTTGAGATAGGCACCGAGGAATTGCCGCCGGCCGCGCTGAAAACACTGGCGATTGCGTTTCAGGATCAACTCGTCGCTGGCCTGTCGGCTGCCGGTCTCGTTGAAACTCCACGCACCTCATGGTTCGCCACGCCCAGACGTCTGGCCGTGCGTGTCAGCGACGTGGCAAAAAAGGGCGAGGCCCAAAGTATCGAACGTCGCGGACCAGCGCTCGCCGCCGCGTATGACAAAAACGGCCAGCCGACCAAGGCCGCTCTTGGTTTCGCACGCTCTTGCGGCATTTCCATTGATGAAGCGGAAATCCTTAAAACCGAAAAAGGCGAATGGCTGATTCACCGGTCGGTCACGCCGGGAGCGCCAGCCAAAGACATCATTGGGTCGAGCATTCAGTCATCCGTAGACAAGCTGCCTATTCCCAAGCGCATGCGCTGGGGCAGTGGCGAGGCCGAGTTCGTCCGCCCCGTGCACTGGCTGGTCGTCCTGCATGGATCAACGATCGTGCCGTGTTCCGTCCTCAACACAAAAGCCGGTCGAAAAACGCGGGGTCATCGCTTCATGTCCGGGGACGCGACAATTTCGATTGACAACGCCGGCGCGTACGAAGAAACACTGCTGAAAGATGGCGCCGTAATTGCTGATTTCGAAAAACGCGCCAACATGATCGAGCGAGAGATCACAAAACTCGGAAAAAAGATCGGGGGCAGGGCGGTTATTGACGGCGCTCTTCTTGAAACGGTTACCGCACTGGTTGAGCAGCCACGCGGTATTTTGGGCCAGTTCGATCCGGACTACTTGAACGTCCCTGCCGAAGCATTGATCTCGTCCATGCGTGACCATCAGAAATATTTTCATGTGGTTAACGAACGCGGCGAACTGCTGCCAGCCTTCATAACCATCAGCAATATTCACAGCACCTCTCCGGCGCGCGTAAAAGCCGGCAATGAGCGGGTGCTTAACGCGCGGCTCGCGGACGCCCGCTTTTTCTGGGACAGCGACGCAAGCGCATCACTTGAAAGCCATGTGGCCAGCCTTGAGAACGTACTCTTTCATCACGCGCTTGGCAGCCTGGCCGATAAGACCCGCCGTCTGGAAGTCATCGCAACTCAGATCGCCGCAAAAATCTCGGTTGATGCCACGCCGTGCGCCCGCGCAGCACGACTATGTAAAGCCGATTTGCTGACCGGCATGGTAGGCGAGTTCCCGGAAATGCAAGGCACCATGGGTCGCTATCTGGCTCGCCATGATAAAGAGGCTATGGAGGTTTGCGCAGCGATAGAAGAGCACTATTGGCCCCGGCACGCCGGCGATGAGCTGCCGCAGTCGCCGGTCGGCGCCGTGCTGGCCATCGCCGACCGGATGGATTCGCTTTTGGGCTTATTTATCGCCGCTGAAGAACCGACGGGTGAGAAAGACCCCTATGCCCTGCGCCGTGCTGCTCTGGGCGTGATTCGTATCCTGGTAGAGAAGAAACTCGATCTGGACATCACGGCGTTGGTGGACGTGGCGGCAGATGCCTATGCCGCACAGGGGCGAATGGCCACACCCGAGGTGCGAGAGCAGTGTCGAGCCTTCATTTTGGATCGTTACCGGGCGCTGTACGCCTCTTTGGGATTTGCACCCGATGAAATTTCCGCGGTGCTGGAAGCGGGGGCGAGTCATCCTCTGGATTTTGACCGCCGCATCAAAGCGGTGGCGCAGTTTCGAAAAAACCCCGATGCGTTAAGTCTTGCCGCCGCTAACAAGCGGGTGAGAAACATTCTTAAAAAGAACGCCTCAGGGCAGACGGTCGAGATCGATTCTGCGCTCCTGAGTGAATCCGCTGAGATCGCGCTTTCGCAAGCGCTGGCCGAGTCCGCTGCGGCCGTGGCCCCGGCTATGTCCGGTGGCGACTTTGAAAAAGCGCTCCAAATCCTTTCACAACTAAGGCCCTCCGTGGATCGCTTTTTCGATGAGGTGATGGTGATGGCCGAGGACAGCGCGGTGAAGAACAACCGAATCGCTCTGCTTCATCACATGAATGAGCTCTTCCTTGGAGTAGCAGATATCTC
>RGTL01000233.1 GCA_010025385.1 Gammaproteobacteria bacterium
AGTGCGGTCAGCCGACCTGTGCGTAAATCAAACCTAACAACATCGGTATCCCAAGGCTTATTGACGTTCGACTTAATATTGGCGCTGAACAGTAACCCAGAGGAATCAGGCAACCACTCTATAGGGCTGTCGATAGCAAAAGTGCTTTGTGTCACCTGTTCTGCCTTCCCGCCAGCAGTGGGCAACAAAAATAGCTGCTGGCGAGCAGGAGGCAGATACCCGACTCCGTCGACCCTAAATTGGGAACGCGTTTCAACGATAATAGGCTCGGCCCACTGGGCACCTTCTGGCGGGGTGAGCGGCTCGCCCAGCGTTTCGTGATCATGATTAACTGGCATGGTGAATGCCAGCCACTTTCCGTCCGGTGAGAAAGCAAGGTTGGCGGGCTCAATCAACGCCTCCCCCAACTCGATTCTCTCGCCTGAATCCAACTGCTGCAGATAAAGGTGCGACTTGTCTCCCTGATAAGCGACGAACGCAATCGCTTTATTCGATTGCGTAAAAGCCATCGCACCTACTGCATCGAATCCTTGGGATATTTGCCGCAGACTTTCTCCATCTGATTGAATGACCCACAGATCATTCCTGCGATGGTCAGTCATGATGTCCATAAAGTAGCGGTGGAACGCGATGGTCTGCCCGTCTGGCGACAGGACAGGATTGGATGCATAGGCAATCTTAAATACGTCGTCTGCCGAGAAGACTTCCTTTGCCTGCGATAGAGACACCATTGCCATCTGAAAACAGATGGCAATGAAGGTGCTTCTGAAAATTCCGGTTCGCATTTTTTTGAGACGCTCCCCTGTTGGCCATGATTCAGCCAACCGTTCCATCACGAGGGAGAGTCTTATCTCGCTAAGCCCCAATAGCAACAGACATATAGGGTCATGCGAATAAAGCCCTTACTGGCCTAGCATAGCCCGTAGCTGTAACCCAATTGTCCGTGGACGAAGATAATTGGCACGGCCGTCGCCAAGTTCTGTTTCGATCCAAGTCAGCCCATCTTCGTTAGTGAGATTCCGAGCAAAGACGCTCAACGATATTTTTTCGGTCACGTTGATGCCGGCCCGCAAATTGATCGTTGTGTAGTCACCGGCCTCAAGCCCTGCCTCCTGCAAGTTATTGAAGTACTCGCCAATATGCGTGACGTCAGTTCGAAGGTAAGTTGGACGACCCATAAGATCAAAGTCAGCCTGCAGCCCTACCGACATTTGGAACTCTGGCGAGCCTGGAAGCCGATCACCTGACTCCCCCAACCCTGGCGCCTGATCTGTTAACTCGGCGCTAACATATGACAGACCGTAGTTCATACTCCAGATGTCAGACATCAGCACTTGGCCCTCGATCTCGACGCCGCGACTTTCTGCCTCGCCGGCATTCAGAGTGAGCTCGAAACCACAGTCGGCCACCTGGGCAACGGGTATACCCTCCCACTCGACCTGATAGGCGGCCACATTGAGGGTCGCACGACCATTAGCCAGCACGAACTTCGCGCCGATCTCAAAGCTGTCCAGTTCATCGGAGGCGATCGTGTCAGGTATCGGCACACCCACTCCGTCAATCAGTCCATCACCATCGAAGTCGCAGACCTCAGGTGGAATCAAAGGGTGGGGCCCGCCAAGTCGGAAGCCCTGAGCGAACGTTCCATACACAGTGGTGTCGTCGCTGGGGGCGTAAGTCAATCCGAGCTTATAGGTATTTCCGGAGTCATCGCTAGAAAGTGAATTGGAAGTGAAGCCTCCATTAAAAAGACCGTCATTTTGATCCTTGGCTGTCTGATCGAAATCGTAACGCCGGATACCGGCCACTGCCGACAGTGAGTCTGTCAGGTCAAACGTCACTTCACCAAAAAATGCGATCTGCTCGACTGTCTCGACTAGCGTGCTCTCGAAAAGCAACAAACCACCAAACGGATCTAGGTCAGGCTGCCCCTCAAAAACAAAATCCTGACCTAACGTTCTCTCTAGATCCTGGTAGAACGCACCAACCAAAAACTGCCATCGCCCATCGAACTGAGTATTCAGCCGCAACTCTTGGGCAACACTGTCCACTCCACCAGAATCTGCCAAGTAGAGCGGGATATCGTCCACACCCAATAGCGGTCCAAAATACATTCCTACATCGCGATCCTGGAGCTCTTCTGTCTCAGCTACCGACGTTGAAGATGTCACCACGAACGACCCTAGGTCCCAATTTATCTCGAGATTCGTCAGATCAAGGTCCATCGTCAGCGCTTCGCCAGCCCCGGTTTGTCTTTGGAAAGGCGCGCGGCGAGTCTCTCCCAGCGCGAGTAACGACTCTGGAATACCCGATTGCTCAATATCTTGCTGTATATGGATTAAATTCGCTGTCAGATTATCGGTTGGTTGCCACAACACAGATATCCTGCCGCCTGTGTACTGGTCACTTCCAACATCCTGGCTGTCGGTGGTGACACCACCGAACGCACCTGCCCAGATCTGTTTATCCGGATTGCTGCCTGCAACATTCTCATAAAAGCCGCTGTTATCGTAATCGTAGGCAACAACACGAATCGCGAGCGTGTCTTTTATGACAGGCATATTGAGTACACCTTGCAGCATCGTATTGTCATCACCCTTGTTAGCAGTGGATGAGTACTCTCCAACGATCTCTGCAGAGAAGGCAGTCAAATCTGGCTTGTTAGTGATCGCGCGGACGGTTTTTACGCACGGTGCCGTCGGTTAACTTTTTGGACCGTGGTGCGGGTCGAAATGGCCTTGTCGTGCGAGGGGTGTCCGCATCGCCACAGACTGATGTGACGACGGGTGTCTACATAGACGAAGCTACTGTGACAGGGTTGGGAAGCTACTTTGGTGGTAATCCGGACCTGAAGTACATCGATATGCAACGGGTAGAGGTGCTCCGTGGCCCTCAGGGGACGCTATACGGTGATGGCTCAATGGCTGGTACCGTCCGCGCGATCACTAACAAGCCAGATTTGACTGCCTTCTCTGCAGAGATCGTTGGAGAGTACTCATCCACTGCTAACAAGGGTGATGACAATACG
>RGTL01000234.1 GCA_010025385.1 Gammaproteobacteria bacterium
ATCCAGCGTGGGATCCATCTCGGTGATACGGTCCCGCAGAGCGTTGATCGGATCATGCCGCGTGCCGATTCGGTGCAGGGGCTGGAAGCGTTGCTGATCAGCAAGACCGCCGTCTAGGGGAACCGTCACGTTTTTGGTAGACCGGTTATTTGAAGGGAGATTAAAGTGAGTAGCAGAGCGAATCGAATGGGCGGCCGCGCCGCGCGCCAGGCTTTAAGGGCGGCGCCGATCCCTGAAGACCAAAAGCCGGTCCGGCCTGGCCTGAGCAGTGGTCGCTATCAACCGCTATCGCAAGAGCAGGTGCTGCGTATTCATGAAGCGGCCATTGAGACTCTCGAGACCATTGGCTTCGCTAACTCGCTGCCGTCATGTGTCGAACTGGTTACCGCAGCCGGCGGCTCCCTGACATCGGACGGCCGATTGCTGATGCCCCGTGCGCTGGTCGAGGCGTCGCTCGAAAAAGCAGCAAAAAACATTACGCTTTACGCTCAGGACCCCCGATTTGATCTCGACCTGACGGACTCACGAACCTACTTTGGGACGGCTGGCGCTGCCGTGCACGTCGTCGACACCGTGAAGCGTGAATATCGCGAATCAACAGCACAGGATCTGTACGACGCGGCACGAATCGTTGATCAGATGGAGCACATTCATTTCTTTCAGCGCTCCATGGTGTTTTGTTGATCCTGCCCATGCTCATCAGGCCATTGATATGCTGGAGATGATTGCGGGCGGGGAGCAAGCCTGGCGTGAGCGACCTTTTGTCAGCCTCTCCTGTTGTTTTGTCGTGCCGCCCATGCGGTTCGCGGAAGATGCCTGTCGCGTGTTGGAGGTCTGCGTTGAGAGAGGAATGCCGATCCTGCTGTTGGCGGCGGGCCAGGCCGGGGCAACTAGTCCGGCCTCCCTGGCAGGGGCAGTTGTGCAAGAGGTTGCAGAAGTTCTGGGCGGGTTTGTCTATGTGAATCTATTGAAGCCCGGCCATCCCGCCATTTTTGGCACCTGGCCGTTTGTTTCAGACCTTCGAACCGGTGCGATGAGCGGCGGAAGCGGGGAGCAGGCGGTATTGATGGCTGCCTGTGGTCAGATGGGTCGATTCTATGGATTGCCCACCGGGATTGCGGCCGGCATGGCGGATGCCAAACTGCCTGACGCGCAGTCGGGGTATGAAAAGTCATACACGAACGTGCTTGCCGGACACAGCGGCGCCAATCTGATATACGAAGCGGCGGGGATGCAGGCCAGTCTTCTGGGCTGCTGTCTTGAAAGCTATGTTATTGATAACGACATGCTGGGTGCGATCAATCGGACGATCAGAGGTATTGAAGTAGACGACACGTCTTTGTCAGTGGATACGATTCGCGATGTCTGTATCGGCGGCCCCAATCATTTTCTTGGTCACGATCAGACGATGGCGCTGATGCAGCGCGATTATGTTTACCCGGAAGTCGGCGATCGCCTGTCGCCTAAAGAATGGAATGAAAAGGGCCGTCCGGATCTGCTGGAAACCGCAAGAGCACGGGTAGCGGAAATTCTCTCGGGACCAAGGCCGACGCATTTGTCTGCCGAGATGGATCAGGCAATTCGAGCGCGATTTCCCGTGAGGCTCAATGCACAGGCGTCGGGTGAAGAAGCGGCCTAGCGTCGCTCAAGACCATACCTAAGACGCATTCCAGCGGCGCCCAAGAGCGTTGGGGCGCATAACAGCAAGTTGAAAAAACCCGGCGAAAGCCCGGTCAGGGCGACAGCCGCAGTATGGTCCAGCCCCCGGCGGCGTCCCGTCGATACTCAAAACGATCATGCAGGCGATTAGCCTGTCCCTGCCAGAATTCAACTGTTTCAGGGCGTAATCGATACCCTCCCCAGAAATCGGGCAGGGGCACGTCTTCGTCGGGGAAGCGCGCGTTCAATTCTTCGAGCCGCTCCTCAAGAACCGATCGGTCGGGAATAACCGAGCTTTGGCGAGAGGCCCATGCGCCGATCCGACTTCCCCTACTGCGCGTTGAAAAATACTCGTAAGATTCTTCTTGTGAAATCCGCTCTATCGGGCCGCGGGCGATAACCTGACGGCTCTGACGAGCCCAAGGAAAAAGCATAGCGGCTTGAGGATTGCCCTCCAGATGCTGAGCTTTGCGGCTCGTGTAGTTGGTAAAAAATACAAAGCCGTTCTCGTTGTATTGCTTCATGAGTACGGTTCGAATCCCGGGCGTGCCATCGGCGGAAGCGGTAGCCAGGCTCACGGCATTGGTGGCATCAGGATCTTTCTCGCAGGCCTCTAAGAACCAGTCATGGAACTGAGACATCGGCTCTGCCGCGAGCGTCTCTGGCAATAACGGCTCACGCGCAAAATCTTCTTTGATGTGCTTGGGAATACTCATCGAAACATCAGTGCATGTAGGAGGTCAATCGGGAACGACAGGCTGATTATCCTTGC
The DNA here is from genome assembly GCA_010025385.1 of Gammaproteobacteria bacterium. Taxonomy (GTDB): domain Bacteria; phylum Pseudomonadota; class Gammaproteobacteria; order Arenicellales; family UBA868; genus UBA868. The sequence goes on from RGTL01000234.1 coordinate 2,432, forward strand.
TCACCGCAAGATCGTCACTCCAAATATTTACGTCCAGGCCTTGTTCGCGATAGTGCTCGGCCAGATCACCGAGATAACGCTGAAAACTCGGCTGCTGCTTATAGGCGCGATCATTCACGTATCGAAAAATCCCATGGGTATGAAAGCTCTTGAACGCGCCCTCCATCCGCAAGACCTCTTTCCCCAAGGAGTCGAAAAAAATAATCGTCGGAGAAAACTTCACACCCATCTCCTTTGCCCAGGCGCGAGATTCGATCTGACGGCCATCTGGGAGCGTGATGGGTGTGGATGACCATATATCAAGCTGAACGTTGTGCATTTTGTCTATTTGGGTGCGGACCACAGGCTGAGACAGGACTTGCTGATGCATGATGTCGCACTGACGGCAGTTTGTTTGTTCAAAATAGACCGCTGTAAATGGACGCGACGCTGCATCCCATGCCTCGGGCAGCGGTGCAAAAAACGTCTGATTATTCAGCGTGGGATTGGCGGCGCTGGTCTGTGTTGCGGCGAGGTAGTCAGAAAACGCGCCCTCGGCGGGACTGCTGGATTTAGCCCAGTCGAGCGC
>RGTL01000235.1 GCA_010025385.1 Gammaproteobacteria bacterium
ACCGCTTCGACCATGATTTTTCCTCAGGTTGTATCAGTAATCGGGCGTCAGTCCCCCGAGGGAAAGCGCGTCGACTTCAAACTGTCTTTAATGCGCGCTAGGTGGGGCAAGATGCCCTCCCCCCGACGCAAAGTCATACCCGTCGCCAAGACGTCTAGCACTGCGAGTTGCACGATGCGCGAGGTCATGGGGAGGTACTCTTCTGTGTTTTCCGCCACGCTGAGCCCGATGCTGAGGTGACTGGCCTCCGCAAGCGGAGATCCCTCCGCGGTCAGCGACACGACGGTGGCCTGTGTCGTGCGGGCGAGCTCCGCGGTTTCTACCAAGATCTCGGTGCGTCCCGTGTGGGAAATGAAGAAAAAGACATCTCCCTCGTCACCGCCTGCCGCAAGCATGCGATGCATTAAGGGGTCTGTGCAGGTCGTCACCGGCACTTTAAAACGAAAAAATTTGTGTTCGGCATCCATTGCCACAGCAGCCGATGTACCCAATCCCAAAAAATAGATGTGTCTGGCCTCTGCGAGATAATCCACAGCGCGCTCAATCGCTTCGAGCGGCAGCTGGTCCCTGGCAAGGATCAAAGCCGTGATGGTGTTATCAAAAAGCTTCCTCGGGTAAGTCTCAATATCATCACCCATTTCTACGGCACGGCTGATGTACCGCACGCCCGAAACAAGGGACCGTGCAAGTCTTAATTTGAAATCCGGAAAGCCAGTCGCACCAAACCGCTTACAGAAACGGTTTACGCTGGGCTCACTCACATTGGCCGCTGCCGCGAGCACCGCAATGCTTGAACGGGTCGCCGCCTCTGGGTCTTCCAGAATCGCGTTGGCGACTTTGGTCTCGGATTTGTTCAAATCCGGCAAGGCTGCATTGAGCTCTGATAGTAGATTCGGTTCCTGATTCATCACTTGAAACGACTTACCGGCTCCTTCTCGCCCAATCGACGGCCCCGCGCCTGCTTCGCAGTTTCACAGGTCACCGCGTTGAAGAACCGCGAGTCTAACGCGATGTTATGTAATAAAACATAAATAAAGTCCGCTTTATCGCATTTTCATAGTCATTTTTGTAATAAAGCAACAATATGGAGGAGTGGGCGTGGGTCACCACAGTATTGGAAATGGTATGACCACGCTGGCCATCTCGGATCTCACAAACAGGGAGCTGACACGATGATCAACGTTGCAATTAACGGATACGGACGGATCGGCCGCAACGTATTGCGCGCCTTGTACGAGCGACCCGAGCTGCGCGCGAAAATGCAGGTCGTTGCCATCAACGATCTGGGGTCTGCGCAGATGAATGCGCATCTCACCCAGTTTGATACAACCCACGGTCGGTTTAGTCAGTCAGTTTCAATAGACCAAGGCGATCTGGTCATTGGGTCAGACCGCATTCACATGTTGTCAGAGCGTGACCCAACCCAATTACCTTGGGGTCAGCTCTCGGTGGATATCGTATTCGAATGCACCGGACTCTTTACTGACCGTGAAGCGGCGCGACAACATATTTCCGCCGGTGCAAAACGTGTTCTGGTATCCGCTCCCGGGCAACATATGGACGCGACTGTGGTGTACGGTATCAACCACACGACGCTGACCGATGTTGATGTGATCGTGTCTAACGCATCCTGCACGACTAATTGTCTCGCGCCCATTGCGAAACCTCTGCACGACTCTGTTGGTATTGAGCAGGGCTTGATGACAACCATCCACGCCTATACCAATGACCAGAATCTGTCAGATGTTGCGCATAGCGATCCTTACCGGGCACGTGCCGCCGCACACAGCATGATCCCCACCAAAACGGGTGCCGCGGCTGCGATAGGTTTGGTGATGCCCGAGCTGCAGGGCAAATTGGACGGGCTTGCCGTGCGCGTCCCAACACTGAATGTCTCACTGGTGGACCTGACGTTTACAGCCTCGCGAAACACATCCGTCGATGAAATCAACGCCATTATGCTCAAAGCCGCTGAGGCAGATCGATTCGGCGTATTGGGTTTCAACACGCAGCCACTGGTGTCCATCGACTTTAATCACAACAGCTACTCGAGCAATTTCGACGCCAACCACACGCGAGTGCAGGATAGGTTGGTGAAAGTATTGGCTTGGTATGACAACGAGTGGGGGTTTTCAAACCGCATGCTGGACACAGGTCTAGCGATTGGCGCAACCCTCGGGAAACGGGATTTGGGTGTCGCTGCTTAGGCGGCTCCCTCAACGGTGAGTACTTTGGGGGCAATGCCCCCTTTTTTTGTCTTCGATTCCGGCGATGGTGAGTGGGAGACCGGAATAGGTCTTACCCTAGGGCGCCCACCAACAATCAAAGCCCGCGGGGCCGAGAAATGCTGAGATGGGATAGCGCATTTCATCTTCACTTTTTCTCGCCTGCTCCAGCACGGCTTTTTTCTTCTCACCCACGATATGGATCACGCCCTGCTCGGTGGCCTGTAATCGCCGCTTAGACATAGACACTCTCTGGTGTGGCGCGTTACGAGGGCGCGTAATCAAAGCGCCTTGCGCTGTCGTCAATCCCTCCCTCAGCCCCGCCGCACAGGGAAACAGGGATGCCGTATGTGCGTCCTCACCCATGCCAAGGAGCACCACATCAAATCTGGGCAAGGATCCCAGTAAAGTGGATAAACCCGCGATATTGGTGATCTCATCGTCAGGTGTGGGAAGTAGAGACAAGAACTGGGCCGATTTCGCTTTACCGATGAGCAGCGTTTCTCGAACCAGTCGCTCATTACTGTCCTCGTGATCGACTGGCACCCAGCGTTCGTCAGCTAGGAGCACCACGACACGGTCCCATTCGATATCAGCATCCGCCAGAATCGAGAATAACTTTATGGGGGTGCTGCCGCCTGAGACTACGAGATGAGCCGTGCCGCGCTCAGCGATCCCTTGTTGCAGCCGGGACGCAACGTGTGTAGCCAGTGCCTGGTCCAGCGACCCGCGGTCCGCAAAGGTG
>RGTL01000236.1 GCA_010025385.1 Gammaproteobacteria bacterium
GGTAGCGGCAAACTGTTGCACTATATGGCGGCGGGTCTAGCCCTCGCAGCATTCCCAACCCCACATAACCGGGAGTTTGCTGGGGACCAAGCGCTGGCGGGCGACGATACACCCGAAGCTCTCGCGGCGCATATCGAAACGCTCGCTGATGATCCTCTGCGGTGCAATCGAATCGGGAAAGAAAATAGAGAAAAAATAGCGCCCTACTCGCTACAATCGGGCGGTCGCGTGATTACCCAGGTTTACGAGCAGTTGGGAATCGTAACGCCGACGTTGTTGTCTTAATCAAGGAGACTCTTGAATGCGGATTTTAGTTACCGGGGGGACTGGCTTCACCGGGAAAGCACTCGTCAAAAGGCTGCATGAAGACGGTCATGAAGTCATCGCGCTCGACTACAAAGAAGGTGTTAAAACCGACGAGATTCGTGCGTGGGGTGTGCGGGTGGTGATCGGCACCGTGACGGATCGCGCGGTGGTGGAAGATGCCATTTCCGGTGTCGACGTGGTTCATCATCTCGCCGCCGCTTTTCGTGAGCTGGATGTTCCCAATACGTATTACGACGAGGTCAACGTTGGGGGTACGCAGACGGTCTTGGACGCAGCCGTGGCTGCGGGGGTAAAACGCTTTATTTACTGCAGTACCTGTGGCGTCCATGGGAACGTCAAAAACCCGCCGGCAAACGAGGACGCCCCAATCGCCGCCGCGGACTATTACCAGCAAACCAAATACCAAGCCGAGCCGCTGGTCATACGCTACCAAGAAAAGGGTCTGAAGACGGTAATCCTGCGGCCGGCCGCCATTTATGGGCCAGGCGATCCAGAACGTTTCGGCATGATTTTCCGTCGTGTTGCCAAGGGCAGCTTCCCTATCTTTGGGTCAGGAAAGGCGTTCTACCACCCGCTGTACATTGATAACTTTGTCGATGCCCTCGAGAAGGTCACGCACGATGGCGTGGGCGATGGGCGTACGTACCTTATTGCCGACCGCGAATACGTGACGACAGAAGATCTGGTCAAGCGGGTAGCAGCTGCGATGGATCGCTCCGTAAGAACGCCGCATTTCCCATTCTGGCCCTTGTGGCTGGCCGGGCATTTTTTCGAGAAAACCTGCAAGCCGTTACGCATCACGCCGCCAATATTTCCACGTCGAGTGGATTGGTACCGACAAAACCGGGCTTTTGATATCTCTCGCGCGCTATCCGAAATCGGGTACAACCCCAGCGTCGGATTAGATGAAGGTCTTCGTGCCACCGCACGATGGTATCAACAGGAAGGCTATCTCTAGGACGATCGCCTGGGCGTGCACTCTCGGTAGTAGGTATTACGGCAGGCTAAAAATCCGTTGGCGCGCCGCCTTCTTTCTTTCGTCGATCGACAAACGCCACCAACTCCTCGCGGGCGGCGGGATCCATCGGTGGCTCGCTGTACTGCGCCAACACGTCTTTAAATAATCGGTTCGCACGCTCCGGCGTTTGAATGGCGCCAGCCTGCTCCCAGCTCTCAAAATTACTCCAGTCCGAGAGAAAGGGACTGTAAAAAGCGGTCTTGTAGCGCTCTTGGGTGTGATCAGCACCCAGAAAATGGCCTGTCGGGCCCACCGATCGAATGGCGTCCACCGCAAGATCAGCTTCGGTTATGCCAATCGGCTGGTGATAGTAGGCGTACTGCTGAAGCAATTCGCAGTCGATGATGAATTTTTCAAAGCTCGCGCACAGGCCGCCCTCCATCCAGCCTGCCGCGTGATAAATGATATTGGCATTTGCGGTCGAGCACGCCCACAGGGAGGAAGCGCTTTCCCAGGTGGCCTGCGCGTCAAGGCAGTTCGTCGCGTTGGCATTTGAAGCACGCCATGGCAGTCTGTAGAAGCGGGCCATCTGACCTGACATCTGCGTCGCCCGCACGTACTCTGGGGTACCGAACGCAGGCGCACCGGATTTCATGTCCACGTTGGAGGTAAAAGAGCCGTAGGCCACCGGCGCGCCAGGGCGCACCACTTGAAGCAACACCACTGCAGCCAGGCACTCTGCCGTCTGCTGCGCAATGGCCCCTGCCAGCGTGACCGGAGCCATAGCGCCGGACAGCGTAAACGGTGTCACGATCACCAGCTGATTTCGTCGAGCGAGACGCATCGCGCCATCAAGCATCGGCCAGTCATGCTTCAAAGGAGACGACGAATTGATATTGGTAAACATACGCGGTGATGCTTCGAATGCCTCGGGCGTAAGTCCCGCAGCAATGCGCACCATCTCCATCGCATCCTCAACACGCTCGACGCCAAGCGAGTAGGCGTGAACCAGTTTGTCGGTCAGGGTTAAAAGGTCAAACAGGCAGTCCAGATGTCGGATTGATGGATGGATATCAATCGGCTCCACCGGATAACCCCCGGTGAAATGAATGCAATCGAAACTCTGGGCGAGTCGCAGTAGGTTCTGATAATCAGGTCGATTACCCACTCGCCGGCCTCGGTCAAGATCCGACACATTCGGCGGGCTCGCGACCTGACCGAATGCCACGTAATCTTCACCAAACACCAGCGCGCGATCTTCATTACGGGGCGTCAACACGATGCGCGAAGGCGCCTTGGCAATCTGCTCCATTACCATCGCCCGATCCATGCGCACCGTCACCGACCCGCTCTTAACTTCACAGCCGGCGGCGGCCAAAATCTCCCGCGCACCCTCATGGAGAAAGTCGATGCCAATCTCTTCAAGAATACGCATCGCCGCCTCATGTATACGCTGCACGCCCTCCGCTCCCACGGGTTCCACGGGTGGGTCGAGGTATCTTGGCTGACCCCAGGGCAACTGCTGAAGCGACTTGTTTGAAGCCTCGGACTGGCGCGCCTCACGTCGGCGACCGCGACGAACCGGTTTTTGGCTGGACGATGAATCAGGGGTGGTCATGATGATTTTGAAAGCGTTCGATGCCGTCTAGTTTCAAGCCGCAAAT
>RGTL01000237.1 GCA_010025385.1 Gammaproteobacteria bacterium
CACGTCGCCCGAAGCGTCTGCCGCCGAGCTGAGCGAAGGCTGTGCTCAATTGACGATGGTCATCCCGTCAATCCGGCCTCGCGACGGTATCTTAATCGGCTGTCGGACCTTCTTTTCGTGATGGCCCGAAGCCTGAATCGGGCGGCTGGGACACCCGATGTTCTATGGCAACGTGACTTTTCTAGTCCCAAGGAGCCTGAAGACTCAAACGCATAGATCATCATCAACGGATCTTGCTCTCTCGGCCAGCGCGTCGTCGCCGCAGTTACGGCTTTAAGAGATTGGACTTAAAGCGGGCCCATCGAAAGAAGGGACCTGGATCTGTTTTTCGCCCGGGAGCGATGTCGCTGTGCCCCACGATTCGGTCAGCGGTGATGGCGGGAAACGCTGTACAAAGGATCTTTGTCAGGGCAGCCAACGCGCTGTATTGCTGCTCCGTAAAAGGGTCCTTGTCTGAGCCCACAAGCTCGATACCAATCGAGAAATCATTCACGCGATCCCGACCCTGCAGCTCGGACACACCCGCATGCCAGGCGCGGCGCGTGACCGGCACAAACTGGGAGAGCTTACCCTCGCGGTCGATAAGAAAATGAGCCGACACCTTTGTTGAGGGAATCGTCTGAAAGTAAGGATGTCTGGTGACATCCAAACACCCTAAAAATAGATCGTGAATCGCTTCAGTGGAAAACGATCTGGGCGGGAGGCTGATCGCGTGAATGACGATCGCGCTCACCTCACCATCGCCCGGTCGGTCATCGCAATGGGGCGAACAAAGACAGGTGACGCCGGCCATCAGTCCGGTCTGTTTATCGAGACTCCACGTAGGGTCTTGCACTGTGTGCGCACTCGGCGTTCAAAGAGTAGCTTTCCGCGGTGCGGCCCGCTTAGTGGCGCCTCAGTTCGGGCCGCGCGTCGTTCAGAAAGATCACCCCTCTGAACGCACCAAGGCGTTATCCTTACTCGAGTGTTACTCGTCCGTCGCGGCCGCGTCCTGCTCGGGGATATCCATCAACTGCACATAGGCCATTGGCGCGTTATCCCCGGGGCGCGTACCGCACTTCAAAATGCGCGTGTACCCTCCCGGTCGGTCCTGAAATCGTGGTCCAAGCGTGTCAAACAGTTTGGTGACCGCTGCCCGATCCCGGAGGCGAGCAAAAGCGAGACGCCGGTTTGCCACTGAGGGGTTTTTCGCGAGCGTGATCAACGGCTCCGCCACCCGACGCAACTCTTTCGCCTTCGGCAAGGTGGTTCGTATCTGCTCGTGCGTGAACAGGGACGCCGCCATATTGGAAAACATGGCCTTCCGGTGGCTGGAATCGCGCCCTAGGGCACGACCGATTTTATGATGACGCATGACCGTCTCTCCGTTTACTCAATACAGATGCTTAGTGCAGGTTATCGCGTTTCTCGCGTTGCAGAGACGCCGGAGGCCAACTCTCCAGCTTCACGCCAAGCGACAGTCCACGACTTGCGAGCACGTCTTTGATTTCCGTCAACGACTTTTTGCCGAGATTAGGGGTCTTGAGAAGCTCTACCTCGGTTCGCTGAATAAGATCCCCGATGTAATAGATATTTTCAGCTTTCAGGCAATTAGCCGATCGAACCGTTAGCTCGAGGTCATCCACAGAGCGCATGAGCATCGGATCCACGCGCTCCTCAAGCACTTCCGCATCCGCCCGATCCGACTCAGTCAACTGAACGAAAACGGCAATCTGCTCCTGCAGAACCCTCGCGGCCCGACGCACGGCTTCTTCAGGGTCGATGGTCCCGTTTGTTTCAATCTCCATCACCAGCTTGTCCAAATCTGTTCGCTGCTCGACACGGGCGTTCTCCACCGAGTAGGAAACGCTGCGGACCGGGCTGTAAGACGCGTCGAGGCGAAGCACGCCAACGCCTCTGGTCTCGCCCTCTTCCGAGCTGGGGTCGACCACCTGATACCCGCGGCCGGTGCTGACCGTAATTTCCATGTTGAGCTCGCCTTCGGCGGAAAGGTTAGCCAGAAGATGATCCGGGTTGACGACTTCCACGTCGTGATCGAGCTGAATATCGCCAGCCGTCACGGTCCCTGGCCCTTTCTTGGAGACACGCAGAACAGCCTCGTCGCGATTATGCATCCGAACGGCGAGACTTTTGAGATTCAGCAGAATGGCGATGACGTCTTCTTGAGCACCCGGTACGGCGGAGTACTCATGGCTAATGCCATCAATCCGGACCTCGGTCACTGCCGCTCCGCGCATGGATGACAACAGAATACGTCGCAGGGCGTTGCCCAGGGTATGGCCGAAACCTCTCTCAAGAGGCTCGAGCGTGACGGTTGCCCGCGTTCGGGAGCTCGACTTGACGTTGATGACGTTGGGTTGGAGAAACTCTTCTCTGGCTTGCGACATGGAGCAATTACCTCTGTTGTTTATCTTTCAGCGGTTGCGCCGGGGTAGACCAACCGGCTTCGTAGGTGCGTTCTCGAGTTCTCGTGCTGAGGCTTACTTTGAGTAAAGCGCGACGACGAGGGATTCATCGATTTCTTGGGAGAGGTCACCCCGATCCGGCACGGACTTAAAGACGCCCTTGAAAGCCTTCGAGTCGACATCCACCCACGGGACGAAGCCTACTTGTTCCGCGATCTCGAGCGCGGACTTGATTCGCAGTTGCGCCCGCGAACTCTCACGCACAGCGACCTCGTCGCCGGCCCTCACTTGATACGACGAAATATTGACCCGGGATCCATTCACCAGGATCGCGTTATGGCTGACCAACTGACGCGCCTCGGCCCGCGTGATTCCAAAACCCATCCGATACACGACGCTGTCGAGTCGGGACTCCAGCAACTGAAGCAGCTTCTCGCCTGTCGAGGCCTTCGCCCGAGCCGCTTCCACGTAGTAGCTGTGGAATTGCTTCTCCATAAGTCCATACATGTGACGCAATTTTTGTTTCTCACGCAAT
>RGTL01000238.1 GCA_010025385.1 Gammaproteobacteria bacterium
CGTAGGTCACTCCGAGCGCCGAGCGCTGTATGGTGAGTCGGACGAAATCGTCGGCGAGAAGGCCAAGGCAGCCTTTTCGCAGGGCCTCAAGCCGATCGTGTGTCTGGGCGAGACCCAGAGAGAACGCGAAGAGGGTGTCACCGATAAAGTGGTGACGCGGCAGTTCAGAGCGGTTTTGGATCAAGCCGGCGGCGAGATCTTTCCGGATGCAGTGATTGCATACGAGCCGGTTTGGGCAATCGGGACCGGGTTGACCGCATCAGAGTCGCAGGCGCAGGAGGTTCATGCACTGATCAGGGGGCTGCTTCTGGAAATCAGTGCAGCCGTTGCAGACTCGACTCGAATTCTGTACGGGGGCAGCGTAAAACCCGACAACGCAGCGGGGCTATTTGCTCAGCCAGACATCGATGGTGGTTTAATTGGCGGCGCCTCTCTCAAGGCGACAGACTTTCTTGGTATCATTTCGGCAGCATCATGACTTTATTAACGAGTATTTTTACGGTCGTTCATTTGATCGCGGCAATTTCAATTGTCGTCCTCGTGCTTTTGCAGCAAGGCAAAGGCGCGGATATGGGGGCAGCCTTCGGCGGGGGATCCTCCCAATCGGTTTTTGGCAGCCGCGGGTCGGCGAATTTTCTAAGTCGAACGACCGCGATTCTTGCCACCGTCTTCTTTATCACAGGCCTCAGTCTTGCTTACATGTACACCAAGCAGAGCGCGGCTCCGCGCAGTGTGATGGCTACCCAGTCAGGGGCGAATGGCTCAACCTCAGAGGGCACGGATGGTGCTGCCTCCTCGAGTCAGGGTCAAGCGAATCCGGACGTGCCGGTTGTGCCGGGGTCCACGCAGAACTAGCGTGATCGATGCTGGCTTTTTTCTTATGTTTCTTGCCGAAGTGGTGAAACTGGTAGACACGCCGTCTTGAGGGGGCGGTGGCGCAAGCCGTGCCGGTTCGAGTCCGGCCTTCGGCACCATTATTTCGATGACCCGGCCCATTGCCGCGAGCGTGGCGATGGGCCGCCATCCCCGTCATATTGCGGGCGATCGTTATGACTGCGCTTCCCGAATCACCTCATCCGGATCTGGTAAAGGGCAACAACCTCCTCTATGAGCGGGGCGTTTGGCTACCGGCCGATCAGGGTCGAGACCTCGACTACAGCGATGGATCCGAGACAGAGGAGAAACTGCGGTCGATTCTGACCACCGCGTCAGACTTAAGCTGGCGTTCATCCGCCTTCTCAAAAGGGTTTGGCGACTGGGCGCTTGACTACCACTTATCCCCTCGGCGCGGTAATTTACTGAGGGGTCTTAAGTTAAAGCCAAATTCTAGAATTCTTGAGGTCGGCGCTGGCTGCGGGGCCATTTCCCGGTACCTGGGAGATCATGGTCATTGCGTCGATGCGCTTGAGGGCAGCCTGTCTCGATCACGCCTCGCGGCGATGCGTTGTTCTGGGCTTGGATCCGTGGCCGTCGTGCATGGCGACTTCAATGTCTTCAATATTCCAGGCGCTACGTATGACGTCGTGCTATTCGTCGGCGTTCTGGAGTACGCCCGCCGGTTTGGGAACGACAGCCTTCCTCCAAAGGCCGCCGTTCAGGCGATGCTCTCCAAGGCACTGGCATCATTAAAGCCAGACGGCATGATCGTGGTCGCCATTGAAAATCGCGTGGGCGGAAAATACCTTTTTGGCGGACCCGAAGATCATCTGACCAAACCCTGGGTCGGTCTTGCGGATTACCCCGTGAGCGGGGTGAGCGACGGGATTACCACTTTTGACAGAAAAGCCTGGACATCGATGATCGATGGGTTAGGGGCTTACGCTTCTTTTTTCTATCCCTTGCCCGACTACAAACTGCCGGCAGCCATGATCAGCACTCCCGGGCTCTCCCGCCCTGAGCTAAACACACTACTTTGGCGATACCCGTCTGAGCACCGGGCGGCGCCAAATCAGCAATTAACTCCGGCTCGGCTTCAGTCGCTTGCGTTAGAGGATGCGGGTCTGTTCGCTGATATCGCTGACTCTTTTGGAATCGTGATCTCGCAAAGTGCTGCCGTCGCAGACAGTTGCCATGCCTTCGATTGGATTATTTTTGAAGAAGTGGGCCCTCTGGGCGCTGGCGGGTGGGCCATGCCTTCAGGCGAAGACCGGGCGAAAGATTTCCCCTCGGGTCAGGCGTCGAGCCTGCCACTTTTAAAGGCTGAGCCCCTGGGGCGTTTCTGGCTCCGCTCGATCGCGGGCTTGGCGAGTCTCGAAGCGTTCTGGTCAATGGTGGCGGTCCATGCCGGCCAATGGGTAGCGTCTGAGAAAAAAGAGGCCTACCACGATCTTTTTGTGAATGATCAGGGCGCGCTTGTCGCCGGTACCTTTCCAGGTCGGGCTACGGATCGGGGATATTCCCTGTCCAAGGCGGATGCTGAGATGGCCGAGACGCAATGGACGGTTGACGCGCTTGGCTGCTTCTGGGAGGAGGCGTCAGATGATTTGCGGTCATTGCCAGATTTGAGATCTTGCGCTTCAAAGGAGGACTTCATTCTGTTGCTACAGCGAGTCGGGCAGTCGTCGGCTCAGGCCTCCATCTCAGCGACAACGGCTGCGATTTACTGGCTGTTGATTGAGGGGTTGAAAATCCTCGGCACAGGCCCAAAGGGTCTGATCGACCTTTTAACTGCTGCGTCCCGGCAAGCTATTTCGGAGCATCAGCAGGTTGATATTGATTTCATTGAGCAGGGCCTGCAGGTTCAGTTGTTGGGTACTGACCCTTGGTTCCGAGTCGATTTAACCCAACTTGATTCACGCGCTTTTGGCGCGCTGCAAAGGGTTGAGATGTGGGTGCGCTGGATTAAAGACGCATCTTAAAAAGCGGGCGTAAGGGCCTGCGTTTTATTGACCGAAATGGGC
>RGTL01000239.1 GCA_010025385.1 Gammaproteobacteria bacterium
CCGACGGACAAGCGGTCGATTCACCACCAGGCGGCGGCGTTCACCTGAATATCCTCCATGGTGATGGCGAGCGATTCCTCCCGACATAAGAAGGCGATGAGCGCCCCAATTTCGGCGGGTTGAACAAGGCGCTTTTGCGGCGCCTCATTGATGTAGGTATGTATTTCCTGTTCGACAGAAGACTGTTTGGCTCTGGCTTTTGCGGCAAAGCTTTTATTCATCATCTCCGTATCAACCCAGGTGGGACTCACCATTGTCGCGCTGACCCCATGGGCGGCGCCTTCAAGCGCGACCGCGCGCGTCAGGCCCAGCAACCCGGATTTTGAGGCGCAGTAGGCCGCGTATCCTGGCATCGCCGTTCGGGCAGCCGTTGAACCGACACTCACAATACGGCCCCATTTTCGTTCCATCATACCGGGCAGGCAGGCTCGCATCATATAAAAGCAACCGGTCAGGTTGGTATCGATTACGTCGCGCCATTTTTGTTCATCGTGATCCTGCACCTGCTGCTGCGTGCCGATACCCGCTGAATTGACCAGAATGTCCACCGGACCCAGCCGCTCTTCTACTGAGATGACAAATTTTCTGACGCTTTCTGGGTCTCGCACATCCAGCTCTTGACCGAAGACCGCCGAGCCAAATTGGGATAACTCATTCAGTCGGTCCGCTGCGACCGTTCTCCCGCCTAGGGCGACCGACACACCGTCGCGAGCCAGTTGTGTCGCCGCTGCGAAACCGATGCCAGAGAACCCGCCCGTAATGAGCGCTACTCTAGGTCGTGATCTGTCATTCATCTTTGGCTGACCCGGCTGCGCTCAAACCAGTGCACGGACCGACCGTGATTGGGCGATCTCACCGTCCCGCTGGTAGGCCTCGTGATTTTTTTCCATATCTTTTTGACGGTATCGGTAATTCACCATCAAACCGGCAGACTGAGCCTGACCGTTGCGGCTGAAATCGGCCGCAAAATTAATTCGCTCTATGCTGGCGCCGTTAGAGAGATGAAAGTTGGCGACCCGGTCTTTGGCACCTTTGCCCCGCTTGGCTTGGATCAGGTAATGCGCGCAAGCGGTCAGCAGTGGCTCGCGTAACTGGCGGAGGTTCCCGGGATCTTTTGGCCAGCTGCGGTCCGTGAAAAGTTTCTCGGGCGATCCCCAGTCGAGAATCTTCGCGAAGGCATCGTCTAAGACCCTTTCGTCTGATGGATGAGTCCGTCCAGACCCAATCTCCTGAAGCAGCCAGTTCCTAAAGCCAGGGATCGGGGACAGCGTCGCGAATGTCTTGAGCTGTTTATGCTCCGAAATGAGCACATCCACCACTCGCTTGATCAGGAAACTACCGAAGCCAACACCATCAAGGCCCGGTTGCGTTGCTGAGATAGAGTAAAAAATAGCAGCATCGGCCTTATCGACATCGACGCCTTTCTGATCGACGCGCAATAGGTCGTCGATCCTTCCGGCCACGCCATCGGTCAGTGCTACCCAAACGAAAATCAGGGGCTGATCTGGAAGCTGCTCATGGGTAAATGCGAAGCAGCGCCGATCCACAGCTGCTAGCCGGTGCTTTATATCCTGCCAGGACCGAATCGAATGAACCGCTTCATGTTCAGCGAGCGCTTCTAGCAATGAAGCGGGCGCATCCCAGGTAATTCGCTCGAGTTTCAAGAAACCAATGTCAAACCATGAGGCAAGCAATTCTTTGAATTCTTCATCGAACGCCAGTAAGGATTCATTACCTCGGGCAATGCGTAGCAGTTGCGCTCGCATCTCGCACAGGAACTTAAGCCCCTGGGGCAAGACATTGAATTGAGTAAGCAAACGCATGCGAGGCGAGCGAAGGGCGGAGCGAAGTTGCGATTCGGCTTGGAAGCGATCATTAACCGAGGAGGCTTCTGCGGATTGACCAGTCGCGAGCCAGTGCTCGACAGACAGGAGCAGGCGCTGGCGATCCACACCATATTCATCGGCTAAAAGACGCAGGAACTGATCGCGTCCTTCAGGGTTGAGATCCAGATACTGTCGTCCTACCCGGGCCGCTCGGGCCCTCGCGACCACAGCGCCGCCGCTCTCCGAAAGGCACTCGTTGATCTGTCGTCGAATGATCTCGAGATCTTCCTTGGGAAGACTCGGCCTGACTCGACCGGTGAGGCGACTGAGAGCGCCCTGCTCTATTTCGGTCCACGCCTTACTCAAATGCTTGAGGTTGGCAAGGCCAAGGCGGGATCCTAAATTCATGAGTTCAGCCGGATTGCGAACGGCTCTCGAAACGCGTCTTTATGACCAAAGTTGCAGTTATCACTCTAATGACAAGCCGACTTTTTCGCCCACCCACCGATGAAACTGGGCAGTCGCGGTTTCCATAATTGGCGTTAATACGCCGCCATCAAAGCCGGTGGATTGCCGGCCCGCCTGCATTCCCGTTACGACTCCAATATCCTCGGCAAACACTTCCGTCCAGAATGTATGCTGCCCCTTGCGCAAGCTTTCGAAGCGCGGTTCCAGAGCTTCATCGCCCACGCAGTAAAGTCGAGTTTCCTCGCGGGTCCGGTCGCAGGCTTCAGGAATCACAACCATCACAAAAAGATGATCGGCTTGTATGCCGAGCAGCGTATTGGGAAATAAAACCGGATACTCCGCCTCGCTATATATCGCCGGGGGCCAATCGGGGAACACGGGCAGGTGCTCACCCTTACCGACGCCGAGACTGTAGCAGTGGGAAATCTGACCGGCAAATCGCTCATCGAGGTGAATCTCGTGATCCGCTAGAGGGGAGACGCGATTGAGCTCCGGATGCACCGTCGGCAGATGATAGGCCTCAAGATAATTTTCGACGGCGAGTTTCCAGTTGGCG
>RGTL01000240.1 GCA_010025385.1 Gammaproteobacteria bacterium
CAGTTCGTGACGCCCATCGCATCGGTCTTATCAATGAAGTTGCCCACGGTTGGGTTGGCACCCATGCCCGAGGTGGTGTCCGACTCTCCGCATTTATGGGAAACCCAAAGATCAGATAGCGGACACTCTTCCCGCTGCAACTCCGAGGCGGCTTGAAGGAAATCTTTTGCAACACGGCTGGCACTCGCGATGGTTTCGATATCGCCGTGCTGCTCGATCGCAAAGCCCTGCACCGGTTTACCGGTTTTGGCAATGCCTTCAACAACGCGTGCCGTCCAGCCCGGCTCTATGCCAATGACCACCACGGCAGCCACGTTCGGGTTAGCGCCGGTACCGATCAGCGTCCGAAAATGCAGCTCGAGATCCTCGCCAAACTGCAAGCGCCCGTAATGGTGAGGTAGTGCTAGCGTGCCTTTGATGTTATTGGCGACGGCTTCACAGGCGGCGTTGGAGAGATCGTCCAACGGCAGGATGACCACATGGTTGCGAATACCGACCCGGCCGTTCTCGCGCCGGTAGCCCCAAAAAGTAAGATTACTCATGATTTACCACTTGCTTGTTTTTACGTTATGGACATGGACGTGATCGCCCGGTGCGATATCGGCAACGGCATGGCCAATGTTCTCGCCATACTTCAGTACCGATTCGCCATTACTAATATTTTTCAGGGCGAATTTATGCCCGAGGGGAATCGCATGGTTTACGGTGACGCTAATAGTCTTATCAACATCCATGATCCAGCCGGACAGATTTTGTCCGGCCTCAATACCCTCAACCACGACGACGCCAACAGCGTCGCGCTCGTCATGGACCAGAAAATCGGGAGGTGTGCTGCTCAACTTGGAGTCCTCTGAGAAAAGAAAAGTGGAAAGAAAAATTCTTATATAAGAATTCTGAATGTGTTATAACTGAATCTTCCTGTGGGGTCAATTGCCGGTCTGCGGGCCGGATTCGAGCACCACGATTTACGGGGCTTTTGTGGAAAAACGACCGCTATACGAGGAAATAAAGGAAACCTTGCTCGCGCGATTGGCGGCGGATCACTGGCGTCCTGGAGAACTGCTGCCCAGCGAGATAAAGCTGGCCGAAGAGTTTCGTGTCAGCCAGGGTACGGTGCGCCGCGCGCTTGATGATCTTGTCGTCCAGGGGTTGTTGGCGCGACACCAAGGGCGCGGCACAGCCGTAACGCAGCATAAGCCTTTCGGGTTTTTCCATTTGTTTCGGGATGACGGCGTTCGCGAATTGCCGGAGAGTAAGACGCTGCGGATATCCACGCATACCGCGACGCGTTCCGAACGGGATGCACTTGAGCTGGCTGAAGGGAAGAAGGTCATCCGCATTGCACGGGTGCGTTTTTTGAATCTTGAGCCGAAGATCTATGAGACCATCGTGTTGTCACATGATCTATTCGCTCCGATTGAAAAAATTGATGCGAGAGATCTACCTAACACGGTTTACAACTTTTACGAGCGGGAATTTGGCGTCCCGGTGGTGGGTAAGCGGGAGCGCCTGCGAGCTGTCAGCGCAAGTCAGCAGCATGCACGATACCTGCACGTCGAGCCGGGCACGCCCCTGCTGGAAATCGAGTGCCTCGCGATGAGTCATCGGAAGCAACCGATCGAACTTCGTATCAGTCATTGCCTCACCGATGAGCACTATTACTGTAATCTCACCGACTAACCCTGACTTCTCTCCCGATTTGCGCTGATGGAATTTGACTACATTGTGGTTGGCGCCGGGTCGGCCGGCTGCGTGCTGGCCAACCGGTTGTCCGCAAACGGTCGACATCGCGTACTGCTCCTTGAAGCGGGGCCTAAAGATCGATACCCGTGGATTCATATTCCGATCGGCTACGCCAAAACCATGTTTCATCCCGTGTACAACTGGCGCTATTACACCGAGCCCGATCCGGGAATGAACGGCCGTTCTATTTATTGGCCGCGAGGGCGCACCCTGGGGGGCTCAAGTGCGATCAACGGGCTTATCTACGTGCGCGGTCAGCCCGAGGATTACGAGCACTGGGTTGCGCTCGGTAATGCGGGGTGGTCGTGGCAGGAAGTGCTGCCCTATTTTATTCGTGCGGAACGCAATCAAAGAGGTAAGGATACCTTTCATGGCGACAGCGGCCCGCAGGGCGTGTCCGACATCGGCACACCGAATACTCTTGCTCAGGCGTTCATCGATGCATGTGGTGAGGCGGGCTACCCCAAAAATAATGATTTCAACGGGGAGAGTCAGGAAGGTGCCGGCCCGTATCAGCTCATCACCTGGAACGGTCGGCGTTGCTCCAGCGCTACCGGCTATTTAAAGAGCGCCAAATCCAGGGCGAATCTTTTTGTGGAAACCGATGCGCATGCCTGCCGGGTTGAATTTGAAAATAGTCGAGCCCGTGCGGTGGTTTATCGTCAGCACGGCAAAGAGAAAAAAGCGATCGCGCACCGCGAAGTGATTCTGAGTGCTGGGGCACTCCAGTCACCGCAGCTGTTGCAGTTGTCCGGTATCGGCAATGCCACTTTGCTTCAGGATCTGGGTATTCAGCCTCTAGTGGATCAGCCTATGGTAGGGCAAAACCTGCAGGATCACCTCCAGATTCGCGTCATTCACCGGTGCAACCAGCCGCTCACCACGAACGACGACATGCGAAGCCTCCCCAGGAAACTGGCGATGGGCATGAAGTATGTGTTCAAGCGCGCGGGCCCCATGGCGGTAGGTATCAATGAAGCCGGCGCCTTTGTGCGGACTCGCCGGGATCTGGATCGGCCAGACATTCAGTTTCACTTCGCGGCCCTCTCTGCAGACTTGCCCGGGGCACCGCTGCATGAATTTCCCGGCTTCACC
>RGTL01000025.1 GCA_010025385.1 Gammaproteobacteria bacterium
AACGCCGCCCAATGCCAAAGGCTGTAGCGCTCATCAAATACCACCATGGCGATGGCAATCCCGAAGAAGGTAACGAGATAGGCCACCTGGCTGAAGTACACCGGCCCTGCGATTCGCACCAGGACGAAAAACAAGGTGAACGCAACCGCCGCGATCAGGCCATGCATCATTATCAAGGCGCTCACCAACGACGCCTCTTCCCAGATGATGAATCGCTGCCCGACCAACATCGCCGTGACGATCAAAATCACGGCGGATGCGAAAAGCATACCGTTTGCGCTCGCCAGATCATCAATATCGGCCGGTCGACACTTTGCGGTGAAGACATTTCCGGCGGCGTAGCTTAAGGGAGAAAGAAAAGCCAGCAAAAACCAGCCGATGGGCTGATCTGACGATAACCCCCCTTCGGGCAACACCACCAACAAAGCGCCTGCCAGCCCCAAACTGATCCCAAATCCGCGGCGAAGATTCGGTTGCTCGATGGTCAGAATAAGCGACAGCAGATAAGTGAAGATGGGCACCATCGTAAGCACCAAAGACATCGCTCCCACGCTGATGTAGTTGAGGCACAAAAACATGTTTGCTGTGGGCAGGCCCGAGGTCAGCGCGCCTGAAAAAACAAAATAAACAAGATGCTTTTTGGATCGCGGAATTCGCTGTCTGCGAACGAGATTTACGAGGCTGAGCACCAGGGCGCCAATAAAGACAGTCCAGAACGCATACGGCAGCGGCGGCACGCCGGCTCCCCCCACATAGCGGGCGACGTTCGTCACGCTTCCCCAAAGCAGGCCAAGCAATAGCAGGATACCGATGGAAAGCCCAACTCGGACACCGTGTGTTGGCTCGTTTGGACTGGTCATTCGCTTTCTTGATCGTTCTGCTGTGGTTTTGGAATTAGACACTCAGAGGGAGTCTTCGTTTCGCAAAAGCATGATCAATGCGCCGACCGTCACAAGCACTCCAATCCAGATCCCGGCTGGCGGCAAGGGTCGCCCAAGCGCTGCCTCCCAAAGAATGACCCAACTGGGAGTCAGATAGGTATACGCCATGACCTTCGCCGACGGAAGGTGGAGTGTGGAGTACTGAATGCAGGAGAAGGATGCCGCGCTGGCGAAAACCGCAAGGTACACCAGCGTGATCCACACCAAGGGGCGTAACGAGCCAAAATCAGTCGCCCGAAGATCACTCGCCCCATAGATCAGCATCAAAATCGAGGCGCCCACCATCATGCCGAAGGTAAAGACCAATGGTGACTGACCCCGATTTAACTTTCGTATGAGTGGCGTATAAAGCGCATGGGCTATGCAGCCCACGAAATAGATCAGCTCCCCTCGTCCGATTTCCAGAGAAAGTATTGCGCTGAGATCGGCACGAAAAATAACCCATACCGCCCCGACCGCCCCGACCGATAAGGCGATCTGAATTCGTCGAGTGGCGATCTGGCCCAGCAGAAAATACGCAAACACCCCGCTCATAATGGGCATCAAAGTGAACACCGCCGCGGTTGATACCGCCGGGGCGGTCTTTAGCCCCTCAAACATCAACACAAAATACGCACCCATCAAACCGCCCAGCACAAGGTAGCGCCAGGGGGCTTCAAAATCCTTGCGCCTCAAAAGCCCGCTTTTCCAGACCCATACGCCGATCACTAGGAGCGCGAGGGGAAACCGCATGGCGGTGAGCGCCGCGGGACTGATGTCATTAGCGATCAGGTGCCCTAGACTGAACGATCCTGCGACCAGCGCAGAAAAGAGCAACATCGCCCCATGGGCAAGCATCGTGGTCCGACTGTTCATGAGCGAGATATTCGCGAAACGAGATTCTTCGGCGGGCCCGGCAGAAGCTCCGCGTTTTTTATCCTTATGGGATGGGCAACGGCAGTATAGTCGCGCTATACAGAAACGCAATTACATGCGGGCGTATGCCTTGAACAGATCCCCTTTGTCACCTATCTCAACCTGACCACAAATGCTCTGGATTCCGTTCACCTTTGCTGCCGCATTTTTCCAAAATATGCGTTCGGCGATACAGCGCCATCTGAAATCAGAGCTCACCGATCTGGGTGCGGCGTCCGTTCGCTTCTTATACGCCCTGCCTTTTGCGCTTATCTGGCTGGCGGCGCTGACCTGGGTAGGGTCGTTTTCACTGCCTTCGATCCACAGCGAATTCTTGCTCTGGGTACTCGGCGGATCCGTCAGTCAGATCATCTTCACCGTGCTTCTGATGTGGCTTTTTTCCCTATCCAACTTTACCGTCGGCACGGCGCTATCCAAAACAGAGGTGGTGCAGGTCATTCTTCTTGAGGCGTTGCTGTTGCAGACGGATCTGTCTCTCGAGGGGCTGATCGCCATCGTGATTGCTTTTGCGGGGGTCATCATCATGACGATCGGCAAGTCGCAAAAATCGATCGGCTCAGTCGTGGCCGGCCTGGGTCACAAGACCACTATGATCGGTCTACTCTGCGGGCTCACGCTGGGTTTATCCTCAGTGCTTTTTCGCGGAGCGGCCCTGTCTCTCGATGAGGGCGGCCTGCTAATGCGGGCGGCATTCACCCTTGCCATTGCCACGACCATCCAAAGCCTAATCCTCTGGGTGCTGCTGACCGTGCGACAGCCTGGACAAATCAGAAAGACCCTAGGGCACTGGCGAGTCTGCTCGCTGGTGGGCTTTGCCGGATGGGCCGCATCCATATGCTGGTTTATGGCCTTTACATTGACTCAGGCCGCCTACGTGCGCGCACTAGGCCAGGTCGAGTTGATCTTTACCTTTATTGCCTCGGTCTTTATTTTCAAAGAAAAGATCAAGGCTGCTGAGATGGCGGGCGTGCTGCTGCTGATTGGTGCGATCGTGTTTCTGATCCTGGAGAGAGCGGTCTAGCTTGACCGGCTCGACGACGGCATCAACAAATAACGATCCAGAAAGGAATCCAGCCAATTGCGAGCAGCCAAGGCGTGGGCGGTGTGGTCGGCCAGCTGCCCATCATGCGGTTGTGCCCCAGTCAATTCCAACTTGGGTCGACCGCGCTCTGAAGTACACCAACGATTGATCATCTCTCGGGTTATTTCGGGATGAAACTCAATCGCAAACGCTCGGCCTTCATAAGAAAACGCCTGACCTTGAAAGCGATCGTTATAAGCGAGGTGCGTAGCGTCCTTTGGAATTTCGAATGTTTCTGAGTGCCACTGAAAAAATGATGTGGTCTCGGGCAAAAACGCTTTACCCTCTTCGGTGGGCGAAACGGGCCAGTACCCAATCTCGACTTCACCGTCTCCCCTTGGACCCACTTTAGCCCCCAACACCCGGGCCAACTCCTGGGCACCCAAACAAATGCCCAGCATCGGAATTTTGCCGGGAAGAACTCGGCGCTCAATCCAATCCAGTTCTGATCTGATGCCGGGGTCATCATCATCAGTAGCGCTTTGTGGCCCGCCAAAAATGATGACCGCATCATACATAGAAAGATCATCCGGCAAGGGGTCTCCAAGACACGGACAGAATCGGTCCAGCGTATATCCGCGAGCCTGCAGATTGCGGCCTAAAAGGCCGGGGGTCGAAATCTCCTGATGAACAACCGTGGCGATTCGTTTAGGTAGGTCCATATCAGGCATAAATGAGCTACGGGGAGTCTTGATAGAAAATTTATCACGAACCGCCCTCAATACGGATAAGGGCTAGACAGACTCTTTGCATAACTGTATAAATAAACAGTATCTGGAAAAGTCCCCCACATCAATACACGCCCTATCTAACCCTATCTAGTCTTATCCCAATGAATACCCCGCTCACCAAACGACAATTGCAGGTGCTTGACTGCATCCGCTCCTTTTTTGAAGCGACCGGCATGCCCCCCACCCGCGCGGAAATTGCTCAAAAATTAGGGTTTCGCTCGGCCAATGCAGCAGAAGAGCACCTACGGGCATTAGCGCGAAAAGGCGCTATTGAGCTCCAATCCGGCGCGTCCAGAGGGATTCGACTGCTTACTCCTTCCGGTATACCCGTAGTGGGTGAAGTCGCCGCAGGACACCCCATGCTGGCGGCAGAGCATATTGAAGACCATTATCCCCTACCGCCCCGTTTATTCCGACCAAAAGCGCATTATTTATTACGCGTACGGGGAATGAGCATGCGCGACGCCGGTATCCTCAATCGCGATCTGCTTGCCGTGCACCGCACGCGTGAAGCCACTAACGGTCAGATTGTGGTGGCACGATTAGAAGATGAGGTCACCGTTAAGGAATTCCGTCAGCGCGGCAATATTGTTACCTTGATGCCGAAGAATCCGGACTTCACTCCGGTCCGGATTGATCTGCGCGAGCAGGCTTTGGCTATTGAAGGTATTGGGGTTGGAATCATTCGCAATGACCCTCTCTCATGAATCTGGATGCCTGCCTGCAGCGGCAGGACATCTGGCGCGGCAAAAAAGCGTTACCAGCCGATAGCGCTGTTGCAACTGGATTTGCCGCTCTGGATAACTGTCTGCCTGGAAAAGGTTGGCCACGAGGGGCGCTTACAGAAATTCTGGTTGAAAACATCAAGCGCAGCCCGCTTTGGCTGATCCTGCCCGCTTTAAGCCGCGTACTGAATTCTCGACCGTGGCAGGCTTGGATTGCACCGCCCGCGTTACCTTACCCTCCAGGTCTCACTCACAACGGTCTGGATGTATCAAAAATAATCATAATTGAGCCTGAAAATCAGGCTGACATCCTATGGTCAGCAGAGCAATCGCTACGCTCAAACGCATGCAGTGCGGTGATCTTTTGGTCAGATCATTTAAAAGCCGCTCCAATGCGCCGTCTCCAGCTTGCAGCAGAATCAGGCAACACACTGGGTATTTGCTTTCAGGGTGATGAAGCGCTCCGACATCATAGCCTGGCCACTTTACGAATACGCTGTAAGGAAACCGCTTCTGGCTTGAAGATTGACTTGCTGAAATGCCGAGGTGGACCGCTTTGTCAAAATATTTCTATTGCGCCTGATTCCAGCACGTCCGACGCATTGACAACCTTCTCATGAAACAGGTTCGCTGGAATCCTTCCCCTGAGCCGGAACGATCAGGCTATGAGCGGCTAGCCGTAATAACGGCCGGATCACCTATTCTTGATCAAACACCCGTCAACGATTCCGCGCACCATCTTTGGCTGGGCATCCATCTGCCTTTTTTAGCCCTGGAATCCCTGGACGAGTGCTCAGCACAGGGTCCGTTTGCAGTATTTGAGCAGCATCGACAGGGCCAGCAAATTGTTGTGGCGAACCAGCTGGCCCGCAAAAGCGGCATCCTCGAGGGTATGTCGCTCACCGCAGCGCGAACCTTAAACCCTGATCTATTCAGCTTATGCAGGAATCGATCTCTGGAGCATAGGCGCTTACGGCAGCTGGCTACCACAGCGGGTCAGTGGACACCCCGTATTACGCTATTGGAGGATGGGTTACTGCTGGATATCTCTGGAAGTACGCGTCTTTTTGGCGGCATGACTCAGTTGATTGAGCAGATTCATGCATGGATACGCACGGAGTCAATAGATCCATGCGTGAGTCTGATGCCTACCGCAGCAAGCGCACTTTTATGCGCCCGGACAGGCAAAGCCTCTCGCATTACCGCAAAAGAATGTATTCCCTCGGTAGTACGCTCGTTACCTGCTGCCCATCTAATCACAGACGCTCAGAGTCATCGTCTTCTTGTGCAATTAGGCGCGCGCACCATAGGTGATTTGATACGCCTTCCTCGTGACGGTCTGGCAAGAAGATTCGGTCCTGATCTTTTAGTCCGAATCGATAGACTGCTCGGACGTCTCCCTGATCCACAAGCTGTTTTTAAGCCCGCGCTTCAATTCAAGAAATCATGCGCCCTAGATGCCGAGATTACTGATATTGAATTTTTATATCCCGCGATACGCTACCTGCTGGAAAAACTCTCCGCTTACCTTTCAGTACAACAAGTAATGCTGGAAAGATTGCAGTGGCGGTTTACAGGTGAGCGTGGTGCGCGCTATCGCCTTCCTGTGCATTTAGCAAAACCACGTGGCGATATCGATGAGCTGGAACGACTTTCTCGGTTGGCGCTGGAAGGGCTGAAGATAAGCGACCCGATTGTTAATCTCGAACTCTGCGCCCATCGGTTTACCCCTCGGATTCCGGCACATAAAACGCTTTTTGACCAAACCACCTGGGGGGACGCTCATGACGATTCACTGGTGGAGCGACTGCAGACCCGGTTAGGCAAACACGCTGTGCATGGCATTCAATCGCAAGTTGATCATCGCCCGGAAAACGCCTGGCGCCGTTGCAGACCAGGAGAAGCCGGTCCGGTTTCTGGAGATAGAAAACGACCGCTCTGGCTGCTCCCCTCTCCTAAAGCGATCCACATAAGCAAAGGCTGCTTAACGATAGGAACTCAGATTCTTCGTCTTGATCATCATTGCGAGCGTATCTGTAGCGGCTGGTGGGACCATCAACCCATTCGCCGGGATTACTATCGAGCCTCCAGCGGGTCCATTCAGGCCTGGATCTTTCGGGATCTCGACAGTGGACATTGGCGCCTGCATGGTATCTTTTAGCCCCAACCCTTTACCTTCATCGACCAACCTTCCCATTTGCACAAGGCTGCTGACCATCGCGATAACCAACGTCGAGCCTTTCTCGACCACGCAGGCTTTGCCGGACACCATCCTGAGCCCCTGCGTCAGGATGCGTCGTTCCGACGATATTTTCGAATCTGTCGGGACGACATCTGCTGGCTCCTGATGGATGCGCCGCCCGAGACAGAAAATCTCCAGAAGTGGTTACAGATTGGGACGCATCTCAACAACCTGGGCTTTCGCGTCCCCCACGTTCTAGCCACGGACATCGATCACGGCTTTGCCCTTATCGAGGATTTTGGCGCCGATACCTTCACGCGATTGCTCGATCAGGGTGAACCGCCATCTGCTCTTTATGCCCCGGCCATCGATCTTCTGGTGGCGCTTCATCAGAATCCCGAAAGTCCATCGATTGACGTACCGCCTTATGACCTAAAGACCCTTCTGATCGAAGCCCATCTTCTCCCCGAGTGGTTTCTTCCCATGCACATGGGTGCCGCCACATCGACAGCCGTTCACCAGGAATACGAGCAGGCATGGTTAGCCGTCTTTTCGCAACTGCCAGCGCCAGCCAACACATTGGTCCTGAGAGACTTTCATGTTGATAACCTGATGCGTCTTACTGCAGATAAGCCTCTGAGGCGCATCGGGCTTCTGGATTTTCAGGATGCGTTGGTGGGCCCTGTTGCCTACGACCTGCTCAGCCTTCTGGAAGATGCCCGACGCGACTTACCGTTTGCGCTGTGCGACGAGATGCGCCAGCGATATATCAGCGCTATGCCCTTGCTCGACGTTGATAACTTCTCGGCGTGGTACACCGCACTCGCTGCCCAACGCCATTGCAAGGTGTTGGGTATCTTTAGCCGCCTCGCCCTTCGCGACCAAAAAACACACTACCTTATACATCTGGACCGAGTGCGAGGTCTTTTGAATAGGCATCTGGATGCACCCTTACTTGAGCCTTTAAAGCGATGGCTCCAGGACTATTTCGAGCCGGCCGTGTTGCACGCCCCTCCAACCCTAGAAACCACTCGAGCGGTTCTGGGCCTCTCTGACCCATAAACGATTTGAACTTACACCCTTGAATTGAGGCTAATAGCTAATTATGGAAACGATCAGTTGGCAGGATTTTGAGAAAGTGGAACTTCGTGTGGGCACAGTGGTGCGCGCAGAGGTCTTCAAGGAAGCAAGGCGTCCTGCTTACATCTTGCACGTGGATTTTGGTGAGGAGATCGGGACGCTGAAATCAAGCGCCCAGATCACCGATCTGTACACCCCGGAGGGTCTGGTGGGGTCGCAAGTGGTTGGGGTCGTTAATTTCCCCACCAAGCAAATCGGCCCCATTAAATCGCAGTGCCTGATCACCGGGTTTCCGACGGCCGACGGACCGGTGGTGTTAATCCGACCCGAACGCCCGGTTGCGAACGGGCTAAAACTGGCCTGACATCACGCCGCGTACAGCGACAGCTCCTCGGCAGAAAGTTTGGGTGCATCGAGCGCCTGACCCAGCGCGGCCGCCTCCGGCAAGATCTGCCGGGCGTAATAAAGGCAACTGAGCAACTTACGCCGATAAAAGGTCTCGCCCGCGTCATTCGAATCAAGCATATTTTGGGCAAGGTTAGCGCTTTTGGCCATCTGCCAGCCGCCCGCCGTTACCCCCCACATCATTAAATAATTGACCGAGTCAAAAAATGCAGACTTCGGATCCTCGCCGGCGTTCGACAGAATACCTGCGGTCGCCGCTTCCAGCTGATCCACCGCCAACCGGGTGCGTGCCATGATGTCCCCTAGTGAGGAACGATCGGTCGCCTGCATCTGTTCAAGGTCCATGCGCATCTCACTGATCAAATCGGCCACCATCTCACCGCCGTCGCGAAGCAGTTTGCGTCCGATTAGATCCGCCGCCTGAATCCCGGTTGTGCCCTCATAGATGGTGGTGATTCTTGCGTCACGGTAATGCTGGGCGGCACCGGTCTCTTCAATGAATCCCATCCCGCCATGCACTTGGAGCGCCAGCCCAGTCACCGCATTGCCCACCTCTGAACTCCACCCCTTGACTACCGGCGTGAGCACATCGACTCGACGCTGGCCCCGGGCACGCTCGTCTTCGTCAGGATGATGGCTGGCACGATCGGCGCAGCTGGCCGTATACAGCGACAATGAGCGCATCGCCTCTACACGACTACGCATGCTGAGCAACATGCGTTGGACGTCAGGGTGATGGGCAATAGCGGCGCGGTCTCCAGAATGATCGCCAACCACCCTACCCTGGACCCGATCGTGGGCGTAAGCGAACGCCCGTTGATACGCCCGTTCCGCGATAGCGTAACTCTCGATACCTACCGCATGGCGAGCCCGGTTCATCATGATAAACATGTACTCAAGGCCTCGGTTTTCCTCGCCGACAAGATAACCCACCGCGCCGCCCTGATCGCCGTAAGCCAAAACGGCAGTGGGACTGCCGTGGATGCCCAACTTGTGCTCGAGTGACACGCACCGAACGTCATTGCGCTCGCCCGGATTCCCATCATCGTCGGGAATGAATTTGGGAACAATGAAGAGCGAGATGCCCTTCACTCCTTCCGGCGCGTCAGGCGTGCGCGCGAGTACCAAATGAATAATGTTTTCAGTAAGATCGTGCTCCCCGTAAGTGATGTAGATCTTCTGCCCTTTGAGCAGGTAATGCCCCTCAGAAGTCGGCTGAGCAATCGTTCGAACCGCGGAGAGATCCGAGCCCGCTTGGGGCTCAGTTAAATTCATGGTGCCGGACCATTCGCCCGAGACCATCTTGGGTAAAAAGCGCGCTTTCTGCTCCGGCGTGCCTTTGGCAAAAATCGCTTCGGCCGCCGTCTGGGACAGCATTGGACACAAACCAAACGCCATGTTCGAGGCATCCCACATCTCCTGCACCGCGCAGGCGATAGTCTGGGGCAAACCCTGACCACCGAATTCCGGATCGAGCACGAGACCGGTCCAACCGCCTTCTATAAACTGCCGATAGGCTGTTCTCCACTCTTCGGATGTGGTCACGACACCGTCGCTGACGCTCGGGGCCTGCTTTTCCCCTATTCGATTGATCGGCGCCAGGACGTTTGAGGAAAACTTCGCTGCTTCTTCCAATATCGCGTCGACCACATCGGCCGTCGCGTCTTCGAAGCCTGGCCACGTGGTCACGTCCTCAATACTCGCCAACTTCAGGTTGAATCGAAGATCTTCAAGTGGAGCGGTGTAATTCGGCATAAACTGGACTCATCTCTTACTTAGCGCCCGAGGGGCGCACAAGGAGTCGGATATTATAGATTTTCGAACGTGAAAGCTGAAACCTGGCGTCGGGCGGACGGCTTGATCGTGCTAAGGTTTCGTCGGAATTTCCCCATCTACAGGAGTCAGATATGAAATTACACGGTCACTGTTACTGTGGCGATATCCACTACGAGATTGATGGAGACGCTCAGGTCGCGCTCCAGTGCCATTGTCGCGAATGTCAGTACATCAGCGGCGGGCACCCGGCCGCGCTCATGGTGTTTCCCCGAGAGGCTTTTACGCTTACCCGGGGTCAGATGAGCGAGTTTCGGCGAGCCGATCTGGAGCGAGCGGTAACGCGCTTTTTCTGCGGTAACTGTGGCACCGGTCTCGCGTCGGAGACACCCAACCGGCCCGGCTCAATCATCATTAAGGTGGGCACTCTGGACGATCCATCGGTATACCAGCCCACTGTGGCCATATTTACCTGTGATCAACAGGCGTTTCACCACATCCCCGAGGATATGCCCGCTCACGACAAGCGCCCGGGATAGCGCATAGGCGCGCCCCTTGGGCGCGCCGTTGTGACTACCTGGTCTTATCGACGGGCAGCTAACGCATCGGCGACCACGCAAAGTATTTCAAACATCATCGTAGCGCCCGTAAGGGCGGTATTTCCACTCGGGTCAAACGGAGGGGCCACTTCGACAACGTCGCCGCCGATCAGATTGAGACCCTGACACCCTCTGATCATCAGCTGCGCCTCAACAGTACTGAAGCCGCCTACTTCCGGGGTACCCGTACCGGATGCATACACGGGGTCGAGCCCATCCACATCAAATGTCAGGTAACACGGTCCGTCTCCGGCGACACGATGAATCTCCTGGACGACGGCTTTTACGCCAAGCTCATAGAACTCCTCCATGTAGATCACCCGCATCCCGCAGTCGTGGCTGAACTTCCATTGGTCCAGGTCGTTTAGCGTTCCCCTTATGCCGATCTGGATGGTGCGCGAGGGGTCCACCAGCCCCTCCTCAACCGCCCGCCGGAAAGGCGCCCCATGATGGAATTTTGACCCTAGATAATCATCGCCCGTGTCGCAATGGGCATCAAAATGGATCAGACCAACCGGTCGGTCTTTTGCGATCGCCCGAAGAATAGGAAGCGTGACCGAATGATCACCCCCCGCCGATACGGGCACGACCCCGGCTGAGTGCAAACGGGCATAGAACGCACGAATTTCATCCAGACTCTTCTCAAGATGAAAGGGCGATTGCACCCATGCGTCTCCGACATCGGCAACCGCGCACAGATCATGAGGGCCAATGCCATTGGCCTGATTGCGCCGACGCATCAAACTCGACTGATTGCGGATTTCCCGAGGCCCGTGACGGGCGCCGGTTCGATTGGTAACGCCGCCATCAAAAGGCACGCCCACAAGCGCGATGTCTAGCCCGTCGTATTCCTCGCGAAACGGTGCTCGCATAAACGTCGGTAGACCGGTATAGCGGGGTCGTTGAATAGGGTCGTTATATGCCTCGTATTGATACATGCGTGCCTCAGTCGGTGAGCGTCAACCAGAGCCATAGCATGCCTATACCGGTTACCATTGACAAGCCAATTCCCACGGCCGGAACCTCTATCGACAGTGACCGTCGGTCATAATTCGAAACTATCGATCCCCCATAGACGATTAAAAAGACTTCTGTGCCTCACACTCTTTCTTATCTCAACGCCCGCCAGCAACTTCGGAGTCTTTTCGATGCGGCAGTGGCCCGCGCGTACCCTGGCGACGATCTGGTCTCCCATCTGCCGGCGATCGATGGGGGGCGAATCATCGTGGTCGGTGCCGGCAAAGCCGGCGCGGCTATGGCGCAGGTGGTTGAAAGGTCAGTCGAACGAATAACTGCAGGGCTCGTGCTTGTCCCCTACGGCCATTCCAAACCCTGCTCGCGCATCGAGATCGTCGAGGCCGGTCATCCGGTGCCGGATACCTTTGGTTACGAGGGCGCAAAAAAAATTCTGGCGCTGGCCACTTCCCTTGGCGAGGGTGACAGCCTCATTTGTCTTCTTTCAGGCGGCGGAAGTGCACTATTGAACCTACCCCTTGAAGGGATCACGCTCGATGAAAAACGCGCCATCACGAGGGAGCTTTTGATCTCTGGCGCCACGATTCACGAGATCAACACCGTGAGGAAGCATTTATCGAGGGTAAAAGGGGGTCGGCTGGCTCAAGCCGCCTTCCCCGCACGCACCATCACACTGGCCATATCGGATGTTCCCGGAGACGACCCCTCCACCATTGCCTCAGGACCCACCGTGGGTGATCGCACCACCCGGGCCGATGCGATTGAGATTCTACGAAAATATCATTTGGAGCTACCGCCAGCGATCGACACGCTACTTGCCTCTGAACATAGCGAAAGCCCTCACCCAGACGATGCGTCCCTAAGCCGAACCGAATATTCGGTGACGGCCACCCCTGCAGATGCCCTTCGGGCTGCCGCCTCGCTCGCCCAACAACAAGGTTTCAGAATCACCGAACTTGGCGATGACGTGGAGGGGCTTGCACAAGACATCGCGGCAGAGCACGCCCGGCGTTTTCAAGATCTGCAGCACAAGCCAACGCCGTCACCATTCCTAATGCTGTCCGGAGGTGAGCTCACCGTTCGGGTGAACGGCAAGGGACGAGGCGGGCCCAATCAGGAATACCTTCTCGCCCTAGCCATCGCTCTCGATGGGCGTCGCGACACGTTTGCTATCGCCTGCGATACCGACGGGATCGATGGTGCCAGCGCGTCCGCCGGAGCGCTTATCACGCCTGATACGCTGGCACGCGCGCGATCCCTTGGAATGCATCCGCAGGACTACCTCAGCGATAACAACGCGGGTGCTTTTTTTGAACGGTTGGGCGATCTCGTCACGACCGGACCCACGTGTACAAACGTTAACGACTTTAGAGCCATCGCCTATATTCCAGGCGGGGATTGATTTACTATTTGACCTTTAATTTCAGGAATGTATTCAAGTGGGAAAACGCTTAAGCAAGATCTACACGCGAACCGGCGACGACGGGACAACGGGCCTGGGCGATGGCAATCGCCTGCCCAAAACCGCACCGCGTGTCGAGGCGATGGGAGACGTCGATGAACTCAACAGCCTTATTGGGTTGATGCTGACAGAATCCCTGCCCGACGATATCCGCCATTGCCTGCTCACTGTCCAGCATGGACTCTTCGATGTGGGTGGAGAGATGAGCCTC
>RGTL01000241.1 GCA_010025385.1 Gammaproteobacteria bacterium
AGCGAAGCAGCGAGTAAAGGAAGCCGAACGCCAAAAGCAGAAATTCGTCGGTTTGACGGCGCCGCGCTATGACTGAGAAATTGGCAACGATATCTCAATCAAAGAGAAGGGCTGATTGAAAGCAACGGCTCGTCATGTTGCTGTGATAGGAATAATCCTGGCCATCGTTGGGCTAGGACTGGCCTGGTTCGTAGATCATCAATTGGAAGAGGCGATTAGGTTACTGGTTGATGCGCTTTTGGGTTAAGCGCCGATTCGTGAAGGACGGACTGCGCGCCTGCAGTTGACTGCCTGAGTGCTAGTATCTATGCGATACCACCCCTGTAACGAGACGCAAGTACAGACCTTAAACCTGAGGAGTTAAGTCGTGTTATCGCATGAATGTGTTCGCCGTGTAGCGATCGGCAGCATTACAGCCTTTCTTCTGACGTTGAGCGGTGTGAGCTTCGGAAATTCTTGCGGGGTACTGAAATCAGCTGCTGAGCGCTACACCAACCGAACCGATCCAGCGACGCGCGATGATATCCAGAAAGGTAAAGAGATCCGCTGGATTATGGGTTACTTGCATCATGCAAAAAGTATGTACTATCAGCTGAGAGCGTCCAAGCGTTTTTTAATAGCCAACCGAATATCTATACCCATCCAAATAATGGCTGGGATCGCGATGCGTTTTTGTGCCTGAACGATGCACTCATCGCAACATATGGGCTTCGACAATAGGGAGTAAACGATGGGTCAGAGCGCTGCAGAGCAACTGATTATGGGGGAGGGCGGCATCGACCGACGTCTCAGAGATCATGCTGAGGGACTGATTGGGGCGACCTTCACCGATATGCCTCTTGAGGAGATTGAGGCCTTAGTCCAGGAGATGCAGGGGAATCCGCAGGCGTTTAACGGAGTGATCGACTGGTTTTATGTGCTAAGCGACTATCTTAATTTTCGCCGCGCAGTGGAGGACAGTGAAGGCGGCGCGGAGGGCTAGCGCTCGGAGGCAAATTACGGCGGCATTGTTTCTGCCCAATTCGTAATGGTGTTCGTGACAGCCGAGGGCGGTTCGAAAGATGAGAAACGACCGGCTTCTCTCGCGATCTTAAAATTGATCCGATCAGGTGAATGAGAAAGTGGAAAACAAAGAATTATTAGACGAAGTTAAAGCGCAGCTGGATGAGACGGCGCGGCGACAGACGCTTTGGCGGGACACCCGCACCCTGGAAAGCG
Source organism: Gammaproteobacteria bacterium (assembly GCA_010025385.1). Classification (GTDB taxonomy): domain Bacteria; phylum Pseudomonadota; class Gammaproteobacteria; order Arenicellales; family UBA868; genus UBA868. The sequence continues at coordinate 1,219 of RGTL01000241.1, forward strand.
CCGAATCCTATATTGAGCAGCTCGAGGCCCAATGCCGATCCATGGGGCAAATGCTCGTTCTTTTGAGCGACCCCGAGACTGTAGGACAGGCGAAAAAGGACCTGGGATAGTTTCATCAATCGCGCCCGACACCCGATATTTCGAGCGAACAATGCATACCACCATCCGTCTGACGTTTACCTATCCCTATAAACCTGATCTCAGCTTATCAATCGATCCTGTGCATTTTGACCAGCCGACGCTTTCCCCGAACTCAGGCACCGAAGAATGGACGGCAACGTATTACGTCGTGGTTACAAGCCCGGAACATGAAGTGAATGAGCACATCGATTGGATTATTGCCCATCATGGTCGAAAAGACTGGGAGGATCTCCTGATTGAGTCGGGCCGGGTGGCTTCCGACAAAAGCGATCCAAACTATAACTTTGATCTTTACTACGATCGGGTGCACAGCGAAGTGGTGAGTCAGTCGCCGTCGTCTGAGCAAGACCTTGAGAAAAATCTGAAACTCGATTCATGACAGCCAATGACAATGTTATCCTTCGAGCGTTAACCTAAAGCGCTCACTGTTATGACAAAACTTATCACTCCGCCCGCGGTATTGCGCGACCCTCATGTGGATAAACCGGAGACCCGGGAGACGGGAGATCCGATTTTCAACATTACGTTGGAGTTCGCCTCGGAAGAAGACGTCAAACCTCTGGCGGACGAAATCAGCCGATTGATGCCAAAGAACGGATCAACTCCGCTGCGAAAGATTCAGACACCAGCGGGCCACGTCTGGCGGATCAAGCTAAGACGAACGGACCAACCCAGGGTGCTTGGACCAGACCTTAAAAGCAGTCACGATGATCCCCTTCGCGATGGAGATCTTGTTAGGGCGCAGATGGGCCTCATGACGTATACCAATCTAGGATCGGGTGTCGTCGGCTACCTTGGCGATATTCAGTTCCTGATGCACAGCGACTTCGAACCGACCGATCAGGTCAGCTCGGCAGTCCCCGGGGACGATCAGACAAGACCCAACTGATAGCGTTGGGTGTAAGGCATCGGGCCTGCCAATACCGAGCCTGCCAATAAGAGAACGCGCTAGCCGGTTGGGCAGCTCATGTCCTGTCCGCAGCACATGGGTGACTTGATCTTGCCATGTCCGTTGGGGCATTTTGAAATCTGGACCTGCTTGCCGCCATCAAGTTCCAGCATATCGTTCTCAAGAGCTGCGTCGCAGTGACCGCAGGTGGCGTTGACGGACATACCGCATTTACTGCATTCATAAGTTGCCATGGATGTCTCCGGTTGTTCAGGTGGATAGTTTGTCTTAAGTGATAGCCTTACATATTAGCTTGCCAGTAGGTGTAATTCAGCACGGTCGCGAAGCTTACCCATAAAAAGTAGGGCACCATAAGATAACTGATCCAGCGATCGACTCGCCAGGAAATCGCTATATAAGCAAGGATCGAGACCCAAAGGGCGATGATGTAATAAAGCGCGCCCTCGAGATTCTGCGCGCCGCTAAAAACCGGCGTCCAGATGACATTAAGCGCCAGCTGCAACGCCCAAAGCGCGATAGCGATCGGGACAAGCGGATGGGCCGATCTCTGG
>RGTL01000242.1 GCA_010025385.1 Gammaproteobacteria bacterium
CGTCATAAGCGCTGCCGCCAATGTCGTTCCTCTCGAGGAAGGTGCTGACCGGAAAAACGATATCCGCATGCCGGGCCGTAGCAGTCCAGAAGGCTTCGTTGACGATGACTGTTTGAGGAATCTGCCAGGCGTCTCGGAGGCGGTTGAGATCCTGATGATGGTGAAAGGGATTGCCCCCAGCCCAATAGACGAGTCCGATATCGGGGTAAGTTAGCTGCTGTCCGTTGTAGTCAAACGCCTCGCCGGGGTGCTCCAGCATATCGGCAATGCGAGCCACGGGAATGAACTGGTGTTCAGCGGCGACCCGCTCGCCCACCTCTTCGCCAAAAGTACCAATACGGAAGTTCGGTATCTTGCGTCCGCCAAAGCCCATGTTGTGGATACACCCATAGCCATACCCGATCCCGGCGCCTGGCTGTCCAATAAAGCCCAACATGGCACCCAGCACGGTGATCATCCACCAGGTTTGTTCCCCATAAATTTGGCGTTGCAGTGACCAACTGACGCTGATCAGGCTAGGCGCGCTGCTGGCCGCTCTCGCCATGTCAATAATGGTTGCTTCAGGGACGCCGGATAGTGCGCTGGCCCATGCGGCGGATTTGGGTTGTCCGTCCACCTCGCCCGTTAGGTAGGGCAGAAAAGCCTCAAAACCAACGGTGTAGCGGTCTAAAAATGCCTGATCATGGCGGTTCTCAACATAGAGCGTGTGTGCCATTCCCAGCATCACGGCGGTGTCGGAGCCGGGTCGACAGGGCACCCATTGGGCATCTAACGCTTCAATCGAATCATCTTTCAGGGGGCTGATGTTGATCACCCGTATACCTGCGTCCCGCAAAGTGCGTAGCTGTGCCCGCGCCGAGTGATTACCCAGACCACCTGCATTCACCTGCGAATTTTTGATGGCCGCACCGCCAAAAAGAATGACCGTTTTGCTGTGCGCCGCGATCTCGGCGGGCCCGGGAGATTCCCTGAGGAGCGCAAGGAGCGGAAAACCCAGAACGTGTTTGATGATGACTTCGGCGGCCGCGGCGGAGTAGGAATTAACAGACGAAACGTAGCCGCCACCCAGACGCAGGAAGCGATGGATCTGGCTCTGGGCATGATGGAAGCGGCCGGCACTCGCCCAGCCATAAGAGCCTCCGTATAGGCTGTTGGGGCCGCGCGTCGTCCAGAAGTGATCGAGTCTCTCCGCTGCCAAGTCGAGGGCCTCGTTCCAGCTCACAGGAATAAAGGGGTCTCGACCTCTTTGGCCGTCGGGCTGGCCCGTTGGATTCTCAAGGTATCCCTTGCGAACCATTGGTTGCGCGATTCTGACATCGGGATCACTGTTATCGAGCAAAGACTGGCCGATCTCGGAGGGTTCCTCATCGACGTCGTAGGTCAAGACACGCGTCACTTGCCCGTTCTCTGTGGCGATCCGGTAGTTCCCCCAGTGGGAACAGGTAGGGGTCAGTTTTTCAGTGCTCACGGCTGGCGGAATCGAGCACTGGAATTTCGTGGGAAGAGGGGGGTGCCAGGCAATACTGAGGTCACGCAGCGGCCTGCGTTGCAAGGTCTTGCCAATGCGTTAGCCGCTCGCGTAACTCCGCTTGATAGCGTTCTACCGATGCTAACTTGACGTGGCCGTAGCCCCTGATGGTCATGGGTAGCCCGGCCAGGGTTACCAGCTCGTCCACTTTATCTGGTGTCAGTTGAGCGACTAAATCCTCAATCGTCGTTTTATATTCCTCAATGAGGCGACGCTCCAGTCGGCGTTCCTCGGTATAACCGAAGGGATCGAACGGGGTATGGCGAAGAAACTTGAATTTGGCGAGTAGTTTGAAGGCGGGCAGCATCCAACTGCCAAAACGTATTTTCTGTGGTCGCCCGGTGGCTTGATCCACCTTCGAGATCAGTGGTGGCGCCAAATAAAACGCCAGTTTGTAGTCTCCCTCAAACTGGCCGGAGAGGGATTGTAGAAATTCGGGAGCGCTGTGGAGTCGCGCAACTTCGTACTCGTCCTTGTAAGCCATGAGCTTGTAGAGTGCGCGGGCCAGGGCGTCGCTTAGCTCAGGTTGGCTGCCCACCCGCGCTTCAATCTTTGCAGCGACATCGCTAAGCCAACTTTCGTAAGCGGTGGCGTAGGCACGATTGTGATAACCCTCGAGCTCACCGGCGAAATGCGCTTCCAGCGGTTGTGGTGAAGCATCGTCTACCAGTGTTATCACGTCCGCCTTGGGTTTTAGCAGGGCACGCTGCAGCTCGGGCTCGTGAGCCAGCGCGCGTCCCCATTCAAACGCCTGCTTATTCCAGTCGACGGCAATACCGTTGAGTTCGATAGCACCGAGAATTGCGTCCCTAGAGAGGGGGAGCATGCCCTTTTGCCAGGCATAACCGGTGATCATCAGATTGGCGGCCAGCGTGTCGCCGAGGGTGGCAAGCGCCAGTTGTGAGGCCGGTAACAGAAACAGTGAATCTCGCCGAGTCGAGCTCAGCAAGCGAGACTCGAGGGTATCCACCGGGAATCCCAGATCACCATTTTGGGTGAAGTCTCCCGTGATTTGGTTATATGGGTGACGACAGAGCCGCCTTTTTGGGCAAACCCGAGCTGGTCTACTACGCTCACCGCTGTGCCGTCGATGTGGGCGGCCATCCCCAACAAAGCACCAACGGTCACGATGCCTGTGCCTCCCACGCCTGTCACCAGCACATTGAAGCTGCGCCCCTCAGGCAGGGGCGCGATAGTCGGTAGCGGGATGTCGGCTGGGAGCGAGTGGGTCGATTCGGCTGCGCGCGCTTTCGCAGTCTTCATCGCTCCACCTTCAACCGCCACGAAACTG
>RGTL01000243.1 GCA_010025385.1 Gammaproteobacteria bacterium
GATGCTTTGAGCAGGTCAGCGTCGCTCCGCTGCAGATGCCAGACTCGATGAGTGGTTCCGCCATATGCGGACAGAACGGCGGAATAACGCGAGTCGTGTCGTTTACCCGAGTGGCCAGGACTACGATGCCTGCCACCTCGAAGCGCTTCAGGCCCCCGCCCGCAAGCTCATCGATTGCGCAGAGGCGCTGCCAGTTTTTTTCCGAGGCCATAAGTCTCTTAACCGCCACTCGCGCCGTTAGATCGGCCAGTGACTGCCCTTGTCCAATCGCCTTGTGTCCAACTGCACAATACGCTCCACAAAAAGCGGCGTGTCAGATTCGAGCGAAAACTTATCCCGATATTTGCCGATCAGGAAGATCCCGGATTCACCAGCCAGCGCGTGCGAATTCATGCCGTCCAACTCCGTTTTATAGACCGCAAATGAAGACACGGCCGTCGCGACTTTTTTTGCTTCATCAATATCCACCGTATACACGACAGTATGACGCGATAGCGCCGCGTGGTCGGAGTTGTGCTTCGGCAACATTTCCGTGAGGTTCTGCATGTCCTCGAAGTGGCCATCCAGATAAATCATGTCGTAGTTGATCTCGGGACTGAACGCTTTGATCGCGTAATAAAAGTCCTTGTGGCAGAGGTCCAACCAGTCTTTCCACCGCTGTTCGTCGAGCGAAAGACTTGCCTTGTAGACCGTGTTACGGATCAGATTCTCAACATTACTACTGTCGGCCATATCCATTTCCGATAGAGGTTAAGGCGAGCGCCCCATGAGGGGCGCTCAAGCCGTAAAAAGATGCGGACAGTGGACTACCCGCGTAGAAAAAGGGCGTAGCGGTACTAGGCCGCCTTTCGGTTCTGGCCTTCCTCATAGGAGAGGTCGGGATCACCGGGCCACCGATCCATCCAGCGCCCCCAAGCATCGTAGAAATGCCGCATACCCTCTTCATCATGGATGGTCGGGTCCCCGTCGGCATCCAGCTCATGCCGCCCGTGAAGGATCCGGCGCTTGTCCGCCCACTCGCTCATAGCAGCCTGCTGAGTCGTCACGGCCAGCAAATCTTCATGCAGGTTACGGCCAAACGGACCCCAGATCGAGTTGTGGTGGCGCTGTCTGATGAGTCGCTCTTCCGCAGTGTCTTTTTTCAATCCGAGACCGCGGAATTCAATCATGACCTTATCCGGACTTAACGGGGTCATGATGTCGCACCGCAGGGCGGAGCCTCGTAAATTAAAGTTAACCCCAGGGAAGAAATCGATCATCTCCCAGTGATTATTGGGCAGGTGCGGAAAAGACAATTCTTCCCTAGATTCGAATCCCTCGTACTGGTCGTATTGCACCTCGAACGAGCCTACGTTCACATGTCCATTATCAAAACCGATGTTCTTGCGGGCGAAGTAGGAGTCATTAAAGCCGGTGATGCGGTTATGGTAGTGCAGATAGTCATGGTAGAACTCGGAATTCGTGTCATGCCACAACTTGTAGTTACAGGGGATGATCGCCTTATGGTAGTGAAACACCTCGAGAGGCTCAGCATCGATGGATTCGCGCATGCAGTCGAACGCTCCACCCGCCCACTCTTCGACCGTCTGATCGATGGCGTCATTCAGCGTTACCCAAACAAATCCGCCAAACTTCACCTCGCAGCGCAGGCGTCTTAACCCCACATCCGAGCAGGCCAAGCGATCCTGATACCCTTCAGACGCACGAGAGATATGAACGCAGTTGCCTTTCATATCGAACTGCCAGGCATGGAACATGCAGGTCATGTGCTTTGGCGCACCAGATGGCGATCCGTGCTCGAACGAGCCAGAAGGCCGGTTCTCAATCATGTTGCCGCGGTGGGGGCATACGTTCAGGAAAGCTCGAATCTGGTTGTCGGCACCGCGGACCACCATTACGGGCTCACGGGCGACCGTCATGGTTCGGAAGCTGTAGGGGTCTGGCAGCTCGGATTCATGACAAACGGGGGTCCACACTTTTTTGAAGATCTTGTTGATCTCTTCCTCAAAAATTCCCCGATCGGAATAAATTCGACTGTCGACATACTCCCCAGATTTAAGTTTTCCAGGGACTTGCTCCCACTGCTTTGAATTTCTTGCTGGCATGACGCCGCTCCTTTTATGTTTACCTGACCGCGGGCAGCGGTCTCTCGGACATCGTTTCCGACATTACAAACCGATCCATTTGATTTGTAAAATGACTCAAATCAATAATTTGATAGGCTATATGAATGATTAATCCTTCCCCGCCCGTCAGCGTTTCTTTGTCACTTTTTTGGCCACTTTCTTAGCGGTTTTTCGAGCTGGAAGCGAGGTTTTCTTTGCCGTTTTCTTTCGCCCTTTACGGGTGGCCTTTACATCCAGCTGCTCCAGCTTCCAGTCCCACTTCATCTTCTTCGCGAACTTGATCGCCTCATCGTCGCTCATATACACGGTGTGCTCCGGCCCAGGGTAAATCTGGTCGCGAACTTCATCACGGTAACGGGTGAACACATCCTCCATGATGGGGATGAGGTCCGTATAAACCTTGGAGTGTCGGGGCGTATGCTCCTCATAAAGATGCATTAGGTCAGACGTAATGATGTGCACGCCATGCGCACCCAGGCCGGCGCCAAGGCTGATCACCGGAACCGGAAGTACCTGCGCAAGATATTCGTTGACTTCCTGGGTCGTAACCTCACACATGAGAGAGAAACATCCCGCATCTACCATCGCCCAGGCATCGTCGACCAACTCGGCCGCACGGTCAGCTGTCTTCCCCTGCGCAAAAAATCCGCCTAATTGCGGCATGCGCATAGGCGTAATACCGATGTGGCCT
>RGTL01000244.1 GCA_010025385.1 Gammaproteobacteria bacterium
CTTCACTCAAATGAAAGACCAGTTGCGAATCGGGCTCGTCATCGGGTCATTTCACAAAGAAGCCTGCGAGACCATGCGCGATGCCGCCAAAGCGGAAGCGACGCGCCTTGGTCTTGAGGTGAATGAGGAGCGTTGGGTCCCCGGATCCATGGAAAAACCGCTAGCGGTTAAACGGATGCTCGCCAAACCGACCATCGACGCCGTCGTCACGCTCGGCATCATTGAGCGAGGCGAAACCGGCCACGGCCGCACGATGGGCCATGCGGTCATTCAAGCCCTGATTCAACTGCAGCTGGCAGCAGACAAACCGGTAGGGGTGGGCATACTCGGACCGGATATTCTGCCGGAACAGATCCCTGCACGGCTGGTGCCATATGCGCAGGATGCGGTGCGGGCCGTGCAGGTCATGCTTTCACAAAAAGCCGGGTAGCGTCCGAAAATCGACAGCTTCTGCAATAATCGCGCTCTTCGGCTCCGATTAAATGAAGAACGCACCCAACGGAAAGGAAAGAATCATGTCATTCTCAGATCGTGACGGCGTCATCTGGTTCGACGGCAAAATGGTGCCGTGGCGCGATGCTCAAGTCCATGTGCTGACGCACACCCTACATTACGGTCTTGGTGTCTTTGAAGGCGTACGCGCCTATCAAACCGACCGCGGAACCGCGATCTTCCGACTGGCCGATCACACCGACCGACTCTTTCGCTCGGCTCATATTCTCGGCATGAAGATGCCTTTTGATGCGCAGACGCTGAACGACGCACAAGCGGCCGTCGTGCGAGAGAACCAGCTCTCCACCGCTTACCTGCGACCGCTCGCCTTTTACGGATCGGAAGGTATGGGAATCCGTGCCGACATGCTGAAAACCCACATCGCGATCGCCTCATGGGAGTGGGGCGCCTACCTCGGCGAAGACGGCCTCAAGAACGGAATCAAAGTAAGAACGTCATCGTTCACGCGTCATCACGTCAACATTACGATGTGCCGGGCGAAAGCCTGCGGCAACTATATTAATTCCATGCTGGCGCTTCAGGAGGCGCTGTCCGGTGGCGCAGACGAGGCATTAATGCTCGATGCATCGGGCTACGTGATGGAAGGCAGCGGCGAGAATGTGTTCGTCGTCAGAGACGGCGTCATCTACACCCCGGACCTGACCTCCGCGCTTGAGGGCATCACCCGCGACACCATCATCAAGCTCATAGCGGAAGCCGGACTCACCGTCATCGAAAAACGCATCACCCGCGATGAAATCTATGTGGCCGACGAGGCCTTCTTTACGGGGACCGCGGCCGAGGTAACGCCGATCCGGGAACTCGATGGCCGGCAGATTGGTAATGGTGGTCGAGGGCCTATTACCGAACTGCTCCAGACAAAATATTTTGATTGCGTGCAGGGGCGAGACCGTAATCACGACGACTGGCTGACCTTCGTCTAAATATTCCCAAGCGATGGATAAGGCATTTGTCACCGGGGCGCCCAGCACAAGCCCACGGCAACACCAGATCAGCGAGGCGGATTTACCCCTGCACTGCCCGCCAGACGATACCGCGCTGTGGAGTCAGCACCCGCGCGTGTATCTTCCCATCGCCGCGGGCGAGACCGCGCTCTGTCCTTACTGCGGGAACCGGTTTTTTCTGCCGAAGAGCCGCTGATTGCCGCAAACCGCTCGGCCTGTGGTGAAAACCCGCTCTAGCATGCTGATCATCGGTCCGGCCTGGGTAGGGGACATGGTGATGGCTCAGAGTCTTTTGCGAGCCGTGAAATCAGCCCATCCTAACTGTGGCATCACAATGATCGCACCGACCATGACGGCGCCCCTTGCTGAACGCATGCCCGAAGTCAGCGACGTAATCGTGGCGCCGTTTCAGCACGGTCGATTGGATTTAATAACGCGGTTTCGGATAGGCCGCTCCCTTCGGCACCGTGGTTTTGAACAGGCCATCGTCTTGCCAGGGTCACTCAAAGCGGCACTGGTGCCCTATTTTGCCGGTATCCCGCACCGAACCGGCTATGCCGGCGAACCACGCTGGGGCCTCCTTAACGATATCCGCCCGAGCCCAAAAGGCAAGAAGGATTTAATGGTCGAGCGATACGTTCGTCTTGGTCGAACTCGAAAGGACGCGCTCGTGCATCATCTGCTTGAGCCGCGCTTGCGAACTGATGTCGCCAAAGCTCATGAGGCACTGAAGCGCGTCGGAAGCGCTTCGCCAGCCGGGCCCATTCTCGCCCTGTGTCCGGGCGCTGAATACGGTCCAGCCAAAAAATGGCCAGCCAAACATTTCGCCGCCTTAAGCGATCACTACAGTCGGTTGGGCTGGACCATCTGGATCTTGGGCGGACCCCGGGATCGCGCGACAGGACAAGACATCGTGGCGGCCTGCCAATCCCCTCAAACCGTGACCAACCTCGCCGGGCAGACCACGCTTCTTGAAGCGCTCGATCTTTTATCGATCAGTCATGCCGTGGTCAGCAATGACTCAGGCCTCATGCACGTCGCCGCAGCAACGCAGCGGCCAGTGATAGGCATCTTCGGCTCTTCAAGCGAAGCACACACTCCGCCGCTGGGTGAGACCGCCGCTGCGGTGTCTCGCACCCTGGCCTGTCGACCCTGCTTTGCTCGCGACTGCCCGTTGGGACACACCGATTGTCTTGATAGCCTATCGCCCCACGAGGTAATCGAACGTCTTGAACAGCTTCTCGCGAGGGCACCATCGCAGTGAACGATATAATTTTCATCGGTTCACAGGAATAAAGCCCGTGTCATCGAAAAAATTAAAGGTTTTGGTCACCGGCGGCGCCGGG
>RGTL01000245.1 GCA_010025385.1 Gammaproteobacteria bacterium
TTACCCATTGCCATATGGATCACTCGCCTGGTGCTCGCCTCCTGCAGGCCGCTTGCGACGCCCCGACCTATGCGTTCGGACCCCATGGGGCCGCCTCAGAACATAGGGATGCGGGGACTGAAGAAGGAGTTGATGTTGATTTCGACCCTGACGTGCGGCTCGTGCACGGGCAGCGCTTTTCTGTTGGAGCACTCGAAGTGGAGTGCATACATACCCCGGGGCACACCAGCAATCATATGTGCTTTGCTCTGCCTGCCTCCGGCGATGTTTTCAGCGGCGACCACGTGATGGGGTGGTCCACCAGTGTCATTATTCCGCCAGACGGTGACATGGCCGACTACCTCAACAGCCTGCAACTGATGCTCGACCGAAAAGACAGCTGCTATTGGCCAACCCATGGGCCACCCATCAATACTCCTGCCGATTACGTCGCAGCACTCATCGCCCATCGGCGTCAGCGCATGGATGACATCCTCAAGCTTTTGGCCGAGACACCCATGCACATCCCGCAAATGGTGGGCCCGCTTTATCCCGGCTTGGATCCTCGGCTGATCGGGGGCGCCCGCCTTTCTATTCTGGCGTCCCTACGTTATCTGATGGCCAACGGGGCAATAGAGGCCTCTGACGATTCACCGCTCAGAAGGATCTACCAAATCTCAGCATGAAGTCCGAGTCCAAGCAGCTTTCAAAAGCGTCTCCGCTCCCCGGCGTTTACTAATTTGGAATCATTTCACGGTAAAGGCGCTTCACAATTCCATCCGCTAGGCCCACTTGTGGAACAAAAATCTTGGCAATACCTCCCCAGCGCATGACGGATGTATAAATCTTTGACGCAGGAACGATTACATCCGCTCGATCGGGGCGAAGGTTCAGCTGGACAATCCTCTGCCCGAAAGACAGCTCGCGGATCATTTGGTGCAGGTCCTGCAATTTGTCCAACGATAGTGACTTGTCCTCTCGTCGACCCGCCATGTTGAACAGTTTATTTATATTGCCTCCACTGCCGATAGCAACTAGATCAGTTTGGACCTTCGTGCGATCCTTCACCCAGTCTTTCATCTCTTCCCAAGTATCATCACTGACGAGTTTTTCAAGCAATCTAATGGTGCCAATTGGAAAAGAACGAGACGACAACGGCCCGTCAACACCAAAAAGGGTTAACTCCGTGCTTCCGCCGCCGACATCTATGTAAAGACAGGCACTGCCGGGGGCAACCTTTCTTTCCAAATGATTGTCCATAATCACAGCGGCTTCCTCATCCCCACTGATAATTTCCAGGTCGATTCCAGTGCTAGCTCGAACTCGATTAGCGATGTCTGATCCGTTTTCCGCCTCGCGCATAGCGGAGGTAGCACAGGTCCGATAGGCAATCGGCTGATATGCATCAATAAGGTAGCTAAATCCCGTCAGGGTCTTGATTAGACAATCGCATTTGCTTTCTGAGATTCGGCCCCTAAGAAAGACATCATCTCCCAAACGAAGGGGCATTCGGATGAGTGACTCTTTCTTAAAAAAGGGTTCTGCTCCGTCGTTCTTTATTACCCGACAGAGCAGTAGCCGAATGGCATTTGATCCAATATCGATTGCCGCAAAACGAGAGTTGGTGGATGGCGTCGGCGGAAAGCTATTCAACGAGATACATCTCCCATGAAAGTCGCTCTATGCGAGATGTTAAGGGAGCCCGTTTAGACTTCAAAACAAAAAGAGGATACCCAGTCACGCGGGGCACTTTTTAAGGGGAATTCCAGCCTGACTGGATCGCCCCTTTGCTACCATCGGGAAACGCCCTCTCACTAGCGTTTTGGATAAACAGCTCCTGAGAGCTTTGGTTTTTTTCTGGATGCTTCTGCCGAAGTTGGGTATAGGAGCCATCCGAATGCATCTCCCAAGCCAGGCGGTCGTCCGCCATCTGCGTCTCAAGAATCCAAGCGAGTTCTTGGCGAAGCGGTAACGGATCTACGCGCACCATAACCTCAACGCGGCTCTGAAGATTTCGCCGCATTAGATCCGCAGAGCCGATATAAAACTGTTCATCCCCACCGTTCTGGAAATAAAAGATTCGACTGTGCTCCAAAAATCGTCCGACTATGGACCGAACCGTTATGTTCTCTGAAATACCAGGTATCCCAGGGCGCAACCGACAAGAATCCCGGACGATCAAGTCAACTTTTACCCCAGCTTGGGAGGCTCTATACAGCGCGCGCACAATATCAGAATCCTCTAGAGCATTGGTTTTCAGCCGAATCAGGCCTGGCATCGCTTTAGAGCTACAAACCGCCTCCCGCTCTATGCACTCCAACAGCAGCGGTTTCAACTGCTTAGGAGCTGAGACAATGTTGCCAAATTTTCGTCCTGGATGCAGTCCCGTTGTTAGAAAATTAAACAACTCCGTCACGTCTTGACCTATTGTATCGTCGCAGGTCATCAACCCAAGATCGCTGTAAAGTTTTGCTGTGCCTGCGTGGTAATTCCCGGTACCGATATGAACGTAGCGTCGCAAGCCATTGTAATCCTGCCGAACAACAAGAATCACTTTGCAATGCGTTTTTAAACCAAGCACCCCAAAACTGACATGGATCCCAGCCTCTTCCATGCGGTTAGCCCACTTAATATTAGCTGATTCATCAAACCGAGCCTTCAGTTCTACTGCTACTGCCACCTGTTTGCCATTCTGAGCGGCCTGAATCAGGGCGTCCACAATCCGGGTTTTCGCAGACGTACGATAGAGTGTCATTTTGATCGCTCGGACCTTCGGATCGCAACTGGCTTCCACCAAAAAACGCTCGACTG
>RGTL01000246.1 GCA_010025385.1 Gammaproteobacteria bacterium
GTCAGCGGCGAGATTCGCCAACTGATCCGCATTTATAAAGTTCATTCGAAAGGCGATCTCTTCCGGACAGCAAATCTTCATTCCCTGCCGACTTTCAATGGTCTCAATAAACACCGACGCTTGCAGCAGCGATTCGTGGGTGCCCGTATCCAACCAGGCGGTCCCCCGCCCCAACAGTTCGACATTAAGAGTCCCCTCGTCCAGGTACAGGCGATTGAGGTCCGTGATTTCCAATTCACCGCGAGCAGAGGGCGTTAACGATCGGGCGAACTCTGGAGCTCTTTCGTCGTAAAAATAAAGGCCGGTCACCGCATATCGCGACTTTGGATTTTTAGGCTTCTCCTCAAGCGACTCGGCGCGACCGTCCGCGCCAAAGCTCACCACGCCATACCGCTCTGGGTCCCCGACAGGATAGGCAAACACGGTTGCGCCATGGGCCAGGGTCCGTGCGCGCCGCACGGATTCAGTCAGGTGGTGCCCGTAGAAAATATTGTCTCCTAGGATCAGGGCAGAGGGCTGCTGTCCGATAAACTCAGCTCCCAAGGTGAAGGCTTGGGCGAGCCCGTCCGGAGAGGGCTGGATCGCGTACGAAAGATTGATGCCCCATTTGGAGCCATCTCCCAGTAATTCCTGAAAACGGGGCGTGTCTTGCGGTGTGGAGATCAGGAGGATGTCGCGCAATCCCGCAAGCATCAGCACGCTCAACGGATAATAGATCATCGGCTTGTCGTAAACAGGCAAGAGCTGTTTGGACACAACCTGGGTAACCGGCCAGAGTCGAGTCCCAGATCCGCCGGCAAGAATGAGACCTCTCATCGCGCGCCCCTCAGGCCCTGCCGGCGTGCAGCGCTGGCACTGCCACCGACCGCCTCGACCCAATGTGCATTATCTAGGTACCACTGGATGGTCTTACGAATACCGGAACTAAAATTCTCTTGCGCGGTCCAACCCAGCTCTGCCTTAACTCGCGACGCATCGATCGCATATCGGAAATCATGGCCCGGGCGATCGGTAACAAATTCGATGAGGTCCCGGTGAGATCCCCGAGGCCTCGGCTTCAGGTCATCAAGAATCCGACATATCTCCTCAACGACTTCGAGGTTTGTCTTTTCCGAGTCACCACCTATATTGTAGGTCCGCCCGGATTCCCCCGAACGCATCACACGCTCTAACGCTTGAGCGTGGTCATCAACAAACAACCAGTCTCTAATGTTCTCCCCTCTCCCATAAACCGGAATCGCGTCGCCATTCAGAGCGCGGTGAATCACGACGGGAATGAGTTTTTCAGGGTACTGATAAGGACCGTAATTATTCGAACAATTCGAAACGACAATATTTAGTCCAAAGGTCTCGCCCCAGGCCCGCACCAAATGATCTGAAGCCGCTTTGCTCGCCGAATAAGGTGAATTAGGTTGGTAACGTGATTCCTCGAGAAAATAGCCGTCTGCCCCAAGCGAGCCGTATACTTCATCGGTAGACACATGATGAAATCGAGTCTTTAGCGCGTCCGTCGATCGACCTGCATCTATTTCGCGAACCAATTCAAGCAAGTTGAAGGTGCCTTTTATATTGGTCTCGATAAACTGTGCCGGACCATCAATAGAACGGTCTACGTGGGATTCCGCGGCGAGGTGCATCACCGCATCAGGCTGATAGCGATCAAAAATGGTTCGCATTTGATCAGGGTTAGCAAATTACCGGCATACGTCAGCGCATCGACGTTGATCACGGCTTTATAACCCTTGGCCACGAGCGCGCGTATAACTGCTGACCCGATAAAACCAGCGCCGCCCGTCACCAAAACCGAGCAATCCTGAGGTTCGGGAAGCGAGGACTCAGATGCGAAAGACAAAGGGTGCTCCTTTAATTTTCAATGGTACGACTTTTTAAATCACGATAAATACTGGCCGCATAACGCCCGACACCCTCCGGAACATCAATACAGTCCGAGGGGAAGCCTTCTCCCCACAGCCGGTCCATGTTGGCCTCCGTAAAGCTCTGATACTTTCCTCGAAGACCGTCGGGCATGTCGTAGTAGGCCAGTACGCCGTGCGAGAGGGCCTCTTCTATTGATAAACCAGGTTCGCCATCAACCCCTCTGCAGGCGTTGATCACGGCGAGGGCCACCTCGTTAAAGGTTCTGCTGCGGCCAGTGCCGACGTTAAAGATCCCGCTTTTTTCAGGATGATCAAGAAAAAACAAATTGGCCCGGACGGCATCATCGACGTGGACGAAATCCCTACGCTGCTCGCCATCGGCATATCCATGGGTACCTCGGAAAAGCTTCACCTCCTGCGAGCTGAAGTACTGATGGGTAAGGTGCCACGCGACTGAGGCCATCCTCCCCTTATGCGCTTCCCCAGGGCCATAGACATTAAAGTAACGAAGGCCGACTAACTGCGGCGGGCGGGCTGACCCCTCTCCCCAGGCATATTGATCAAAAAGCGTTTTCGAATAAGCGTATGCATTTAACGGCTTATACGCACTCGCGGACTCCGCGAAGGGTCCGTCAAGACCGTAGACGGAGGCGGATGACGCATAAATCAATGGAATGCTATGCCGGCGCGAGACCGCCAAAAGCGCCTTCGAGTATTCGTAGTTCACGGCCATTACGTAGCGACCATCATCTACCATCGTATCGGAGCAGGCGCCGAGATGAAATAGACAATCAATAGGATCAGATTGATGCAACGAATCAATCCCCTGGATGAAGTCATTCATATCGATGTAATCGGCAATCCTTAGCTCGCTCAGATTAACGATCTTT
>RGTL01000247.1 GCA_010025385.1 Gammaproteobacteria bacterium
AGATCATTTGCGGGCTCCAGCTTTTCCTCGAGGTAGCCAACCAGTGCGGACGCAGCGCGAGAATCCATGCCAAGGTCGCTAAACTTCTCGTCTCTACGAATGGACGCCGCTGATCGACCAATGAGCTGCGCGATCTGTTCGATAATCCAAGTTTCAATGGAACGCGCGTCAGGACTTTGGGGGTCGTCCGATACGTCGAGCTCCTCAATTGAGCTGGCAATCCACTGTCTCAGAATACGAAGCTTATTTTCTGTCCAGAGCTCGCAAGTCTTACTGCGTTGAAGCTTACCGCTCGAAGTCTTCTGAATACCGCCTTTGCCAACAAGAACGACGGCGCGTGGCGTAATCTGAAACTCCTCATAGATTGATGTTCTGATTTCTTGTAAAACCTGATCTGTGGCGTCCGATTCTTGATTGACTTCCGCCATCATCACCAAGCCCTCACCCGCAGCAAAGCGCGATGAGAATGCCGCTACATAACCCGAACGAACGACCGCGACTTCTTTCGAAACCTGCTCTTCGAGATCCTGAGGATAAATATTGCGCCCATCAAGTATCAAAAGATCTTTGATCCTTCCCGTCGGATACAGCTCCCCGTCCCAAAGGAAACCGAGATCGCCTGTGCGAAGGTAGCGACGGCTCGGATCTCCCCCCGCCAGCAACCCACCAAACGTTTCTTTGGTGCTGCCTGGTTTATTCCAATACCCGGAAGCTAGCGCTGGGCTATGAACCCAGATTTCTCCAACTTTTCCCTGCCCTAAATTGCAACCACTCTCAGGATCTGCGATCACGACCTCGGTCTCAAATATCGGCGGTCCACAACTGACGACATTTCTCACATCGCCGTCGGACGCGATCTCGATGACCCCTCTCTCCTCAAAGGGTGCACGACACACATTCACAGAACGCATCGCCTGACCCAAGGGTTTGGTGCTCACCAGTAGAGTCGCTTCGGCGAGGCCATAAGCTGGAAACAAGGCATCATCGCGAAGCGCATAACTGGAGAAACGTTCTCCAAAACGTGCCAGAGTTTCACGCCGAACGGGCTCTGCACCATTGCTGAAAACTTTCACGTGCGATAAATCAATGCCGACTATCGCTTCGCTCTTTACCCGATCGAGACAATATTGATACGCAAAATCTGGCGCCTGAGTATGCGTGCCCTTATAGGTGCTTAACGTTTTTAGCCACAGTTCTGGACGTTTCAGAAAAGAAACGGGCGACATAAGATAGACCGGCGTTCCGTTGAATACCGGCATAAGGAGTCCATCCACTAAGCCGTAATCATGAAAATGCGGCATCCACGTGACGCTAATACTTTCGCGGTCGTACGACCAGGCGTCACGGAGAGCGACGCAGTGTTCAATGAGGGCGCCGTGCGTGATCTCTACGCCTTTTGGATTGCCCGTAGAACCGGAGGTGTATTGAAGGTAGGCAGTATCCGAGCTCATGACTTTGGGCCAGATGGCATCGTTGCCTCGAGCGCGTTCGTGCAGACCGTTTAGATCAACATTACCCACCGTGGACGCAATTTTGATATCTCCAAGCTCGCGACCCACTCTCTCGCCCGCTTGGCTGTCGAAAAGAGCCTTTTGTCGATCGTCGGTAAGGATGATCTTCGCATCCGCATCAGCACAAATCGCGCTCAACCTTGGGATCGAGCGCTTTAGACGCATCGCATCGAGAGCAGGCACCGGGATTGCGATGACGCCCGCACGCAAACACGCCAGAAATGCGACGAGAAAGTCGACGCTGGCAGGGTAAACCAATAGAGCGCGCGTGCCGGGCCGGACAGTGCTCAGCAACTCTGCAGCCAACAAACCCACTCGGGCGAGAAACGTCTCGTGGTCGAGCGACTGCGCTAAACCACCGCGTCCGGTGATTTCTGAAATGAAAGGTTCCCCCTGCGCAATTGGGGGTGCGCATCTATCAAGAAAATTCAATGATTAACGACCGAGATTTCGCGTTAAACTTAACGCGAAGAGTATATATTCAGTGCTACAAAGTCGTAACAGCATTATAGTGACAATCACTTTGGGCAAATGGTCAGTAGTGGATCACCTGTGTAGAGAAAATTAGACAAATGACGAGTTTTGCAAAGCGTTTTGCCCACTGGTTTAGGGACCATCTACCGGTTTTTGTGGTGCTAACCCTCTCTATCGCGATCCTGATTGTCTTCCTGTGGAGTCGCATCTTTATCATCATCCGCGCTGGGGAAGCGGGCGTGATGTACAAAACCTTTACGACAGGCACGCAGACGGATGTCGTATATCCCGAGGGCCTCCACATTGTTTGGCCGTTTAACGAACTGACGCGCTACACGACGCGAACGCAAGTACTGCTTCATGAGTTTACGGTTCTAACGAATCGCGGACTTCCCATCACACTGCGTCTTGCAGTGCGATTTCACCCGATTTATGAGCTGGTCGGACTTTTGCATCAACGCGTGGGGCCAGAATATCCCGAGCGTATTATCCTTCCACAGATTGAGTCAGTCTTGAGGCGTCAAATTGGCCAGCATTCGCCGGAGGATATCTATACCAATAAGGCAGGCGTGCTCAGCAACATCATCACGCTGGCCATCGAAGAGGTGGGCCGCAGATACGTTAATGTTGAAGACATCATTATTCGTGAACTAAGCCTTCCAGAATCCGTGCGGGCGGCGATCGAAAGCAAGCTGATTTTTGAGCAGGAAAGTCTTGCCTACAAATTCCGACTGGAAAGAGAAAAGCGGGAAGCCGAGCGGAAACGTATCGAAGC
>RGTL01000248.1 GCA_010025385.1 Gammaproteobacteria bacterium
ATTCAGCGACACAGATCTACGACCTTCTCGACTCGCCGCGCGAGGCGGCGTCGGGGCGGTGATGGGTGCTAAAAAAGTGAAGGCGATTGTGATGGACCTCAACAAGATGCCTAGGCTTCACGATCGAAAAAAAGTGATCGGTGCTGTGAAACAGTACAACGCTCTGCTCAAAGAAGATGAGATCGCCCAGAACATGAAGACCTATGGGACGGCGCTCATGGCAGACACTCAGAATTATCTGGGCGGCCTACCGGTGCGTAATTTCTCAGCGGGGCAGCTGGTTGATCCGGATAAGGAAGTTCTGAAAATGGGCGGAGAATTCATCCGCGAGCAGAACCTCGAGCGTGGCGGAGAAACGGCTCATGCCTGCATGCCCGGCTGCACGATTGAATGCAGCAACGTGTATGTCGATAAGGACGGTAAAGAGATCGTCTCTCCCGTGGAGTATGAAACCATCGGACTGATGGGGACCAACTGTGGCCTCACTGATCCTGATGAACTGGCCTTGGTCAACTTTATGGCGAACGATCTTGGGATCGATACGATCGAGGCCGGGGCCATGATCGCTGTACTGATGGATGTGGGCGAGGGCACCTTTGGTGACGTCAAGTTCATGATGCATGTACTGGAGGAAATTCGTAAAGGATCTGAGAAAGGCCGCATCTGGGCACAGGGCACGGCTCGGGTGGGTGAGCACTATGGCGCTGCGCGCGTCCCGGTGATCAAGCAACAGGCAATCAGCGCTTACGACCCACGCGTGGTTGAGGCCACGGGAATAACAATGATGATGACCGCCCAGGGTGCGGATCACACGGCCGGAAATCTGCCAAAGCTGGATTGCCGCGAGATGAGTGCCGCCGAGATCGTGGCAAAAAGTTTCGAAGCGCAGCGCGTGATGGCCGCTTCCGACAGTCTTGGTATTTGTATCTTCGGGCGCATGGTGACCGACACCCACTCGGACTTTATTGTCGATGCCATTAACAACGCGTTGGGGACTGATTTTCCGGCGTCGTACTACAATGAGATCGGGCGCGAGACTTTGCGTCTCGAGCACGAGTTTAATAAAGCCGCCGGCTTTACAGATTCAGACGATGATCTACCCGGTTTTTTCTACGAGGAATCCCTGCCGCCGATGAATCGCGTGGCGCGATTCAAAGGGGCAGATATCAATCCGTTTCGCGAGTAGGTCCGGCCACTAGACCCGCGTCGAACCGAGAAGGATCTTCGCCAATCAAATTCCAACGATCGGATCGATCGTTGAGCCGTCGCTGAACCTCGAGAAGCGAAACGGGGAGGCGTCTACGACGGGTGTGGTATTCATAACGAGATCCGCGGCCAGTTCTCCGGCGGCAGGTCCTATCCCGAACCCATGACCGGAGAAGCCGGTGGCGATCACCAGCCCCGGTCGCTCGTTCACTGTTGAGATAACGGGGATCGCATCCGGCGTGACATCGATCATGCCTGCCCAGCGCTGCTCGATGGACGCGCCCGCAAAGCGGGGAAAATCCTTTATTAACGCGTTGAAGGCGTGATCAAGCGAGGGATGGATAGGATCGGGGTCGAGCATCCGATTGCTCGTAAACAGAGTTTGCGGTCGTTCGTTGGCCTCCCGCCACTCCACCCCAAAGCGCTCACCCAGGCGCAGGTGTAAATGGTTTCGAACCATCCACACGAGCTTCCTGAAAAGGGGTGCGAATCGAATAGCGTCCGGCGTAAGATCAAAGTCGATCCGGCTCTTTGCGCCAGCCGCTACCGTATAACCGCCGTCGGCTCGTTTTCGGATGGAGTACTCCGGCGCGCTGATACAGGCGTTGGGTCCGGTCGGCACAGGCCCGGTCCTTAAAACCGAAGAGCGTGTCTTGAGTTGCGGAAGCAACAGTTTTTCAGTTGCGCAAAGCCGTCTTGACCATGCGCCAGCCGCTAACAGGACGACTCGAGCACGGATCTCGCCTTTTTCTGTTTGCGCCCCGGTAACCGATCCTGCTGATGTGCTCAGCGCATGAATAGCCGTGTGGGTGAATAGTTTTGCGCCTTGCTTCTGGGCGGCTTGTGCCATGGCCGGGACAGCAGAAAAAGGTTCTGCTCGACCGTCCGAGGGACAGTGGAGAGCACCGTGCCACGCTCTGGCGGAGCCCGACAGGTGATCGGCGACTTCTGATCCACTGATCACTCGCGCGTCAATCGAATAAGGGGCGGCGTGATCGAGCCATAGCGCTTTTTTTTCAAGATCCGCCTGGGATTCGGCAAGATAGAGCGTTCCGCACTGTCGAAATCCCGTCTCTGCATTAACGCGCTCGTTCATCCTGACCCAACAACTTAGGGCGTGAATAATCAGGGGCAGCTCCCTGGGGTCACGACCCTGCTGGCGACACCACCCCCAGTTTCGAGACGACTGCTCCCCGGCGATTTCGCCTTTTTCGCATAGCGTCACCGGGATGCCCCGTTCGGCGAGGGTTAGCGCTGCGCTGACACCAATAATGCCGCCACCGATGATGAGCACCTCTGTGCTCGCTGGGAATTCGCTATCGGGCGTAACGGGGGTGGCCAGAAGTGGCATTAAAGCGGCGGGAGGACTTTGCCTGGGTTAAATAGGCCATGAGGATCCAGCGCCTGTTTAATGGCGTGCATGGCGACCAGCGCCGAGCGATCTTTATAGCGGCGCATATCCTCGAGTTTGAGCATGCCGACCCCGTGCTCCGCACTGAAGGAGCCGCCAAGCGACTCCAC
>RGTL01000249.1 GCA_010025385.1 Gammaproteobacteria bacterium
GTGACCAGTCACATCATTTTGGCGCCTTCCCCTGACGATATAAGCGCGACTCACGTTGCCGATGGTGGCGCCCACTTGTTGCTGGGGTGTGATCTCGTGACCTCTGCGGCCGAGGGTACGCGAAAGAAGCTTAGTGATGAGACATTGAGCATCGTCAATACCCACCAAATGATGTCGGGCGACTTCATTCACAATCCAGAGCAGCGATTTCCCTCCCAGGAATTACTTGAGGTCATTCGGCAATCCTCCAAAGCCCTTCGCGAGGTTCCTGCCACCCATCTCGCGCAGGGCGTGTTTGGCGACACGATGACCTCGAACATGATCATGCTGGGTTATGCTTTTCAGGCCGGCGCCGTGCCTATTCCCGCGCTTGCCATCGAACAAGCCATCTCGTTGAATGGAAGGGCGGTGCGTCTCAATACGGCCGCATTTCGCCTGGGTCGACAGCTATTTGTCGATGAAAAGGCAGTGCTTTCCATTCTTAATGAAGAAGGGGACTCTGAGTCTTTTTGCATTGACGACTCCCCGATGACCCTCCTCGGACGGCGCTCGGAACTTCTCTCGCTGTCGCATGGCAAGGGCCGTGCGGACCAGTTGGGCCAGTGGGTGAATCAGTTCATGGGAAGCGGAGCGGGCTCGAAGCAGCCTAGGTATGCGGAGCTGTTGACCAGCATCATCCACAGCGCTTTTCATGTGCTCTACGACAAGGACGAGTACGAAGTGGCTCGTTTATATGGGACGCCAGAATTCAAGCGTCAACTCGAGCGTGAATTCGAGGGCAATTATCGGCTGAAGGTTCACCTCGCACCGCCGATCATTTCCCAACTGGACCCGGCAACTGGTCGCCCGAAGAAACGCGAGT
This sequence comes from Gammaproteobacteria bacterium, assembly GCA_010025385.1. Lineage (GTDB taxonomy): Bacteria > Pseudomonadota > Gammaproteobacteria > Arenicellales > UBA868 > UBA868. Next base: position 863 of record RGTL01000249.1, read on the forward strand.
TCGGCGCGTGGATATTTAGCTTGTTTTCGGTCTTGGGAATGCTTAGGCGGATACGCGGTCGTTGGTTCGATCCGTTTCGACACTCATCTGAGCGGGTTCTTGCTCGCGACATGCAGAGCCGATTTGCAACAACGGTTGCCGATCTGTGCGCCACGCCAATCGATAATGAAAACTTCGATACGGCGCTGGCGCTGGCGCGATGGCCTCAGGCGGTTAAAGGATACGGGCCGGTACGAATGGCCGCCGCGGCGAAAGCGGTTGAGAATTGTGCGAAGCTAACGCAGCAACTTTCTGTAATGCGTCAATCGAGGCAGGTGGCGTAATATCGGCCGTTGCTGTCCCTGCGATCCTCAGGCCGCTTGCCGTATATCAAAATACCGCTTAAAAGCCTCTACCGTTTTTGAAATATCCGGGTCTGAAATATCCAGATGGGTAACGATGCGTATCGGGCCGTCCTCCACCGTCATGAGAATCCCCTGATCGCGCATGAATGCGGCTAAGCCTTTTTGCCTTGAGGGGTCCATGGAGATAAAGACCATATTGGTTCGCATCGGGCAGGGGTGAACCGATATGCCGTCGATATCCGACAGTGCGGCGGCTAAGCGCTCTGCTCGCATATGATCCTCTTCCAATCGGTCGACGTGGTGATCCAGCGCATGCAGCCCGGCAGCGGCCAGAATGCCGGCCTGACGCGTGCCACCACCGAGCATTTTTCGCCATCGCCGCGCGCGAGCGATAAACGCTTTATCGCCAGCCAGTATGCTTCCCACCGGCGCGCCGAGCCCTTTGGACAGGCAAGCAGAGACCGAATCAAACGAGCCTGCGATATCACTCGCAGATACCCCTAGCCGCACCGCCGCGTTAAACAGGCGGGCGCCGTCAAGATGAAAACGAAGACTGTGTTTATCGGCGAGTGCTTTTGCAGCCTTAATGTAGTCAGGAGCGAGAGGCGTACCGAAGAAGGTGTTTTCGAGGCAAAGCAATCGGGTAATCGCCAGATGAAAATCGTCTGGCTTTATCGCGGCTTCTACGGCCTCCAGGTCGAGCGTGCCATCCGCCTGATTTTCGATGGGCTGCGGCTGGACGCTCGCAAGAACCGCTCCCCCGCCTGCTTCTTCTAAGTAGGCATGGGATCGCATCCCGGCAATATATTCCTCGCCCCGCTGACAATGGGTAAGGATTGCCAGAAGATTGCCCTGAGTGCCGCTGCTGACAAAAAGACCCGCCTCTTGCCCTAAGCGCTCCGCAGCGACGGCCTCGAGTTGGTTGACTGTAGGGTCGTCCCCATACACATCATCGCCCACATCCGCGCTCGACATGGCTTTTCGCATTGCTGCCGTCGGCTTCGTTACGGTGTCGCTCCTAAAATCAATCACTTGAGTCATCAGTCGGTTGGGGTCTGGTCTGAGGTGTAGTGTTCATCTTGCGCTCATCGGCCTGCGACGAGGATGAATCCTATAATCTGATCCCATTGTGCCAGATCAATCTCGGTAGGCATACCCTTGGGATCCGAGTCCGGACAGGTTAAGGTTGTAGTCTGATCAATCGTCGTCTTCATATGCACTGATGGGAAATCGCTTTTTAAGAGTAGGGGTCATCGGCGTAGGGTATCTAGGATCGATACACGCTCGCATCTATCAGCGGATGCCCGATGTGGAATTGGTGGGCGTCCAGGATGTGGACGAGACGGTCGCTCGACAGGTGGCCTCCGAGACAGATTGTCGCGTCTTTGAGTCATCCGAAGACATGTTCGATCAGATCGATGCCGTTAGCATCGTCGTTCCAACCTCTCTGCATCGGAGCGTAGCCGAACCGTTTTTAAAGCGTGGGATACCGGT
>RGTL01000250.1 GCA_010025385.1 Gammaproteobacteria bacterium
TGGCGCCGTTTGATTCTTTTGGTTGTTGCCGCCTTCATCCTTGCCGTCGTTTTGGGTTGGTGGGTGATGGCGCCCAAGAGCGGACTGCCCGTGGAAAGCGTTACCGATAACCCCGTGCAGGTGGTGGAGAGCGCGTGGCTTCAGGTGCTGAGTTCAATCTCGCACAAGATCACGGTGCTGCAATCAGAGTTTCTCGGCCCCTACTCTGCAGAATACGCCTGGGCGCTTTTTGTGTTCGCGGTAGCGGTTCTGCTGGCAAGCGCGACCCTGTCACAACTCAGCATACCGTGGGCGGTGTTGGTGTTCGCGGCGATCTGGTTCAGGGTCCGATTTCCAGGGAAAAGCCTCAATCGCCTGTGGGTGAGCCTGATTGCGATGCATCTGGCGATCCTGCTGGTGTTTACGGTCATCAATTTGTTTTTGGCCGCCCGCTATCCGCTGGCCTTGGCTGTCACGATCCTGGTACTCGCTCCTTTTGCGCTGGATCGTGTTGCTGAGGTATCCGGGTGGCGGCGATTGGGTGGCGTACGCCGCGTGACCCTTTTGGTCTTACTGGTTTGGGCTTTAGGCGAAAGCATCAGCGGGCTTGATAACGCAACCCGTGCCCACGCCTTGAAAGAAGCGGGCCAATGGATCGCGACCCAGACTCAGGAATCTGGGTCCGTCGTGACAAACGATCGGCGGATTGCTTACTACGCCGGACGCCACTGGGATCTTTCATCGATTGAGCCGAGTGTGGCCAAGATTCTCCATGGCCTTAGAGGTGGTCTTTGGCCGGACGCATCTTATGTGGCCCTCAGATTAAGTCGGGGCGGTACGCAGACTCATGATTGGGTGATTGAAGCGTTGGGCGCGGCGCCCCTAAGAACCATCGACGAAGGAAAAGGCGATCGGGTTCTGATCTATCGTCGGCCGTGATACCTCGGGGGTCTTGATCGGGTTAGGTCTCGGCTGAGCAGTCGATCGCAGGCATTGCTTTTAGGTGCGCATCAGACGATCTGTAAACGCCCGCATCTGATCGATCGACATGGATTCAAAATACATTCGATGCCACAGTTCGAGGTTGAGAAGAATCCACAGTCGAAAATTATGATCGGCCTTCCCGCTGAGGTGTTCTTCAATCAGATTCTGTACTGCGTGGCGTTCAAAAATACCTGCTTCAATGAATCGAGATTCCGCGAATAGATTGCGAAGGAATCCGGAAAGTTCGTTACGCAGCCAGAGCGCAATGGGAAAACCGAATCCCTGTTTCTCTCGGTAGACCAGTTCTTTTGGTAGGTAGCGAGAGGATACGGATCTCAAGATGTGCTTGAGCTTCATGCCGTTCAGCTTCATGTGCGCAGGAATAGACGCCGCGAATTCGACTAACCTGTGGTCTACCAGCGGCGATCGGTTCTCAAGTGAGTGCGCCATGCACATGCGGTCCGCAATGACCAGAAGATGATCGGGCATACGGGTCATGAGATCCGTGTAAAGCATACGATCGACCAGATCATCCACATTCGCTGCATTAAAGTGGGTCAGAATCTTCTCGCGCGAGTCAGTGGAATCGAACGAATCGCGAGCCTGTTGGGTAAATAGTGACCGTTTGCTGTCGTCCGTGAACCGCAGAAAGCTCATACTGTGGGCATACCGATCACCGCGCTCGCGAAGGGACATCTCATTGAGCCAGCGGGCTTTTTGGGCAATCGTTTTGTACTGAAACGTGTCTGGGATAAGCCGAATCAACTTTTCGATCACCGTGCGCCGCAGCCAGGCGGGTAGCACCGCGTAGTAGTCAGCCAGCCTTTGACCGGCGAACCGGTCGTATCCTGCGAAGCTTTCGTCACCGCCGTCCCCGGAGAGTGCCACCTTGACGTGCCGACTGGCGAGCCCGGCGACCAGATAGACGCCGACTCCGAACGGATCAGAAGGCTCGTCCATGTGGTGAATCATGGTCGGAATCTTATGAATCATGTCCGATTCGACAATCTCCTCATGAGCTTCCATACCGTAACGCTCGGTCACCATACGCGCGAACGGCAATTCATTAAAGGATTGCTCTTTTACGCCGATTGAAAAGGTCGGCACAGGATCTTTTTGTAGCGTAGCCATCATGGCCGATACCGTTCCCGAATCGATGCCCCCGGACAGAAAGGCGCCTACGCGCACGTCGCTTAAAAGATGTGAGTCGACCGTTTCCAGGAGCGTTTGGTGGAGACCCTCTTCGATATCCTTTTCCGAACCGTTTTGCTTTTTCAGAAAATCGATATCCCAGTACCGTTCCATGCGAACCGATTGATTCTCATAAACCAAATAATTGCCCGCCGGCAGCTTTTGCACGTGTTTAAAGAACGAGAATTGATCCGGCATAAAGCGTAAGGACATGTAGTGCCAGAGACCCTCAAGTTCCATCTCGGCAGGCACCAGATTTGAGGCAAGGAGCGCCTTCACTTCGGACGCAAAAAATACGCGATCTTCGCGGTGCACAAAAAAGAGCGGCTTTTGCCCCATATGATCTCGCGCGAGTAACAAACGCTCCCGTGTGCGATCCCACAACGCGAAGGCAAACATTCCCCGCAGGTGCGTCACGCACGCATCGCCATGTTCCTCGTAAAGATGCAGGATGACCTCAACGTCGGTCCGCGTTCGAAACCGGTGGCCTTTTTCAATCAGCCGTTCTCGCAATTCGGGGCTGTTGTAGATCTCACCGTTGCAGAT
>RGTL01000026.1 GCA_010025385.1 Gammaproteobacteria bacterium
TCACCCATAAGAGCCGAGCAGAACTGTTGCGGCATTTCCCCGCTATTTACGAGCGCTGCCAAAGCTTCGGCTTCGACATGGCCGAGGATCCCATCCCAGTGGTTCCCGCAGCCCACTACACCTGCGGCGGCATTACCGTTGATTTAAACGGGGCAACGGAGATACCCGGCCTGTTTGCGCTCGGTGAAAACGCGTGCTCAGGGTTGCATGGGGCAAACCGTCTTGCCAGCAACTCGCTTCTCGAATGCATCGTGTTCTCGGAGCGAGCGGCGATTGAAATGATGGATTACGTCGGCAAGGTTCCGGACCAACTCCGTTCGCTGCGGTCTTGGGATGAAAGTCGGGTCACCGACCCAGATGAGCTCGTTGTGGTGGCACACAATTGGGACGAACTTCGGCGCTCGATGTGGGACTACGTCGGGATTGTGCGCACCTCTCGCAGACTTCAACGTGCGGCCAATCGGTTAAAAGTCCTCAGTGAAGAAATTCGAGATTTCTACAGCAACTTTACGGTCAATCAGGATCTTCTGGAGTTAAGAAACCTGGTGCTGGTCTCGGAACTTATCGTGCGCTCAGCAGCTGCTCGTAAGGAGAGCCGAGGTCTTCATTACACGTTGGACTATCCCCACGCCGACCCACACAGGAGCCACGATACGGTTCTCAAGCCCGTGCGCCCGGGGGATAGATAAACCCGCTACGACCGGTGGGCCCGCGAAAACTTCAGGATCTGCTGCACCAGCTCTGCCATCGCGGGATCTTCAGGGACCTGCCGATCAAACACCCAGTCGAGAATAACCGGGTCCGGGTAGGCCAGAAACTCTTCGAGAAGCGCTATTTGGTCTGAGCCGCCCGAACTCAAGATCGATTCTGCAAACGGCATCAGCAGACCGTCCAACTCTCTGGCGCCACGTCTCGTTCGCCAGAGCAAACGGTTCCGACGCTCACCGTTCGTCTCGGTCAATTACCGCCCTTGGAAATAAGCGACTTTATAGCCCCAATGGCTTTACCGGGGTTGAGCCCCTTGGGGCATGCATTAGTACAGTTCATGATCGTATGGCAACGATACAGCGCGAAACTGTCATTTAACTTGCTGAGGCGCTCCTCGGTGGCCTCATCACGACTGTCGGCAATCCATCGATAAGCCTGAAGCAAATTCGCCGGTCCCAGGTAAGTGTCTGAGTTCCACCAATAACTTGGGCAACTCGTGGAGCAGCAGGCGCAAAGGATGCACTCATAAAGCCCGTCTAGCTTCTCTCGATCTTCCGGGGTTTGGAGTCGCTCGGTAGTCAAATGGGTCTCGTCCGCCTTCAGCCAGGGCTCAATCGACCGATGTTGCTCAAAGAAATGAGTTAAATCCGGCACGAGGTCCTTAATCACCGGCATGTGAGGAAGCGGATAAATTCTGATGGTCTTACTTAAATCGCCAATCGACTGCGTGCACGCAAGTGTGTTCACGCCGTTTATATTCATTGCGCACGAACCGCAGATACCCTCCCGACAGGATCGGCGGAACGTTAACGACGAATCCACCTCCCCTTTGATCTTAATAATGGCATCGAGCACCATGGGTCCGCAGGTAGCAAGATCAATGAAAAACTCATCCAGTCTCGGAGGCTCGTCCTGATCCGGATTCCAGCGGTAGATCTCAAACTTTTGCGGCGTCTTCATTCCCTCGGGGGAGTTGTGGCGCCGCCCCGGAGCGACCCGAGAGTTTTTTGGGAGTCGAAATTCAGCCATAAATCACCGTTCTAATAGACTCTCGCCTTCGGCGGGATACTTTCTACCTCGTGGGTGCCTGTCTCAAGCACCACCGGCCGATAGGATAAAGCGACCCGCCCGTCGACCAACCGGCCATTGGTGTGATGGAGCCAGTTCTGATCGTCGCGATCAGGAAAATCGTCTCGCGCGTGTGCACCGCGACTCTCTTTGCGAGCTAGAGCGCTATGCACGGTTATTTTGGATTGAGCAAGCAGATTGTCGAGCTCAAGCGCCTCGACAAGATCCGTATTCCAGATCATGGAGCGGTCGGCAGTTCGCAAGTCTGCGAACATCTCCAAGGTATCTTCAATTTCCTGGACCCCCTCACTCAGCACGTGCTCATTTCGAAAGACAGCGCAGTTGGATTGCATAGCGCGCTGCATCTTCAATCGAACCAAGGCCGTCGATGAGTCTCCCTTGGCGTGCCGAAGCCTGTCGAGGCGGGCAATCGATGCTTCAAAAAGGGCGCGCTCTCCCCTGGCAGGTAGCGGCTTGCCAGAGGCAATCTTCGCCGCCTGACGCGCCGACGCGCGACCAAAGACAATCAAATCCAGCAAGCTGTTTGATCCCAGGCGATTCGCGCCGTGGACGGATACACAACCTGCTTCCCCAATCGCCATTAGACCGGGAACAAGAGCGAGATCGTCGCCGGCGGCGTTGCCCATGCATTCGCCATGAATATTCGTCGGGATCCCACCCATGTTGTAGTGCACGGTGGGAATGACCGGAATCGGCGCCTTGGTTACATCGACGCCAGCAAATATCCGCGCCGTCTCCGATATTCCCGGTAAGCGGTCAGCGAGGATATCCGGTCCGAGGTGTTCCAGATGAAGGAAGATATGATCCCCATCGTTACCTACGCCGCGCCCGGCGCGTATTTCCATCGTCATGGAGCGGCTGACCACGTCGCGAGAGGCGAGATCCTTCGCGTTCGGGGCGTATCGCTCCATAAACCGCTCGCCGTCTGCATTTGTAAGGAAGCCGCCCTCTCCACGAGCGCCTTCCGTGATTAAACAGCCGGAGCCGTAGATGCCTGTGGGATGAAACTGAACGAACTCCATATCCTGAAGGGGCAGGCCCGCCCTAAGTACCATCGCATTGCCGTCACCGGTACAGGTGTGCGCTGAGGTGGCTGAGAAATAAGCGCGCCCGTAACCACCTGTCGCGAGGATGACCTGATTGGCCCAGAACGCATGAAGTTGCCCAGTCTCGAGGCACCAGGCGAGCACGCCTCGGCACACGCCATCCTCCATGATCAGGTCTAGAGCGAAATATTCGATAAAGAACTCTGCTTTCTGGCGGATCGACTGCTGGTACAGCGTGTGCAAAATGGCATGACCGGTGCGGTCTGCTGCGGCACAGGTTCGTTGGGCCTGACCCTGGCCAAAATGCGTTGTCATCCCGCCAAACGCTCGCTGATAGATTTTCCCCTCAGCGGTGCGCGAAAAAGGGACGCCGTAATGCTCTAGCTCGATGACGGCCGATGGTGCTTCCTTGCACATGAAACTGATGGCTTCCTGATCTCCGAGCCAGTCCGACCCTTTTACGGTGTCGTACATGTGCCAGCGCCAATCGTCTTCGCCCATATTGGCGAGCGCCGCGCTCATACCACCCTGGGCAGCAACGGTATGGGACCGCGTGGGAAACACCTTGGTTACGCAGGCCGTCTTCAACCCCGCTTCGGCCAAACCCAGACAGGCACGCAGCCCTGAACCACCGGCGCCCACGACCACCACATCATGCTGATGGTGAACCGTCTCGTAAGTGATTGTTGACAACACTAACTCCCGACTAAAAGGTGACAATCGCCAAAATCGCCGCGCTTGCAAGCAAGACACCTAGAACGCGGCTCGCGCCGATCAGAACCGCTCGCCAAACTCCTCGGACGTAATCTTCAATCACCGTCTGAAGCCCGAGCATCGCGTGGATCATCAAAAAGAACAGGAGCAGGCCTAAGGCAGTCGCGTTGTGAGGCGTGCTGACCCACTCCCGTACGGCGACGAATCCTGAATCTTCTAGAAAAAGCATCTGAAAGATGAACCAAAGGCCGAGTGGCGCCAACGGCAAGGCAGACCAGCGCTGTATTCGCCAGTGGTTTAGCCCCGAATGACTTGATCCTGAGCGACTCATGCAAGAACCGATCCCTTCAATCTAGACCCAAACAACGAGAACGGACAGGCAGGCGATGACGACAAACGCGATCACGAGCCATCCGGACCGATAGACGTTACGCAGGTCAAATCCATAGCCGACGTCCCAGGCAAGATGCCGGACACCATTGCCCAAATGATAGAAAAAGGCGACCACACCAAAGGCCAAGAGACCCTGACCCATTCGTGAGGCAAGGAACTGCTGATAGGTCGCGTACGCGCCCTGACCGAGCGCGATGGTTATTACCCAGCAAGCCAGTCCGACGGCGGCCAGAACCAGCGCTAAGCCGGACAACCTGTGCAGACTTGAGAGCACCGCCGTCAACTGCGGGCGGTAGACCTGAAGGTGCGGTGATATGGGCCTACGGCTGTCAGTACTCATTGTTTTTTACTACCAGCGGTTAAGTGATCGAGGCGGGCAGAGGTACCCCTTGTTAAAAGTCGACACAGCGGCCCTTTCGCTCCCAGTCTCCATAGCGCGTCGGCTCCGGACCGCTCGGGCCACCCACCTCTTTTGGCACGGGCTCCTGAGGAGCCACAGTTGACCGATCCCCGGAGGGCCTATCCTTCAAGCCAGCGGCCCCGGTCGCGCGTTCGTGTATGCTAGATTTGTCCGGCGATCGCATTTTTTTGTGCAGTGCAACAACCATAATTTTGCAGAACTTCCGCCTGTTTTTCAATGCCCAAACGCTGCCAAACCGGATTGAATCTACCCGACGTTTTGTGAACGGCGCGTTCGCAGAATGCCAGCAGACCAAAACGCCCAACCCACCCTGATATGACCACTGAAATTCTCGAGTTATCCGGCCCTGATGCAACGGCTTTTCTGCAGAGTCAACTCACCGCAGATATTACGGCAATCGAGGCCGGGCGATGGACCTGGGCTGGCTATTGCAACCCCAAAGGTCGACTCATTGCCACCCTAATTTTGGCTCATTCTGAAAACGGAATCCTCGTGGCCGTTGATGGATCGTTGTCCGAGACCGTCAAAAAGCGTCTGACGCTTTATCGCATGCGTGCAAGGGTCCAAATCGATAGCCAGCCCGACTCGCATCTTGTTATTCATCTTGAAGATTCGCACTCGAATCGCGTCACTTCGTCACGCTCCGTCTTTACCCACGCTCAACTCCCCCTGACGATTGGGCTCACCTCAGCAATAGCCGGGTCACCCGACCGAGAGGCTGAAGATCTTCTCGCGCAGGGCATCGAAAATCGAATCGCTTTGATACGCTCCGGCGTGCCCCTTATCAACGCCTCCGCCTCAGAGGTTTTCATACCGCAGTCCATTAACCTTGATCTAGCTGGAGGAGTTAGTTTCCAGAAGGGCTGCTACCCGGGCCAGGAGATCGTCGCTCGCGTTCGATACCTTGGGAAAACCAAGCAACGCATGATTCTGCTCAGTTCACAAGTGCACAGCGGCCTCCTTGCCGGGGCCAAGACCACCCTTGAGATCGACTCGGAGCAATACTCCGCAGAAATTGTCGATAGCGTCTGGGACTCAGCACGTGAACGCGAGTGGATCCTGGCGAGCGTGCCCGCAAAAAGTCTTGCCGAATTGAAATCCAGGACGGGCCTTTTAAATGGCATGAAGTGTTCGACTGACGCCTTACCCTACCCCGTCTCGAGCGAGAGCGATTAAATCGGAAGCGGTCAGGCGCCTTGTGCTCACTCTTGGGCAGGAGGCGCTACGATCTGAAAATAAGTCTCCCCGGGCAGAATGAGCCCGAGCTGCTCACGAGCGCGAGCCTCTATGGCCTCCATCCGGTTCTTGATTTCATTCACGTCTGAATGCAGTTGATCATTACGTGCCCGCAAGGTGACGTTTTCTATCTCAAGTGTGTTGACGGTTTGCCGGAGCCTGACGAGATCGATTACGTTACTCTTTCCAAACCAAAGCGCGTACTGTAGCCCGACCACCACTGCCACTAAACTGAATAAAAGCCCTCTTAGCAGCATTGACTGGGTATCGCTCGGATCACGAGTCCGATCGGTCCAGATGAGCGAACGCTTGAGCACCGGCGTAGCGTGCAGAGGCGCCCAGCTCTCGCTCAATCCACAATAATCGGTTGTATTTTGCGACTCGCTCCGAACGACAGAGGGATCCGGTTTTGATCTGCTCTGCCCCCACCGCCACCGCTAAATCAGCAATCGTGGTGTCTTCTGTCTCTCCCGATCGATGGGAGACGGTCACGCCGTAGCCGTTCTGTTGTGCGAACCGGACCGCCTCGAGCGTTTCGCTTAGCGTTCCGATCTGATTAACCTTGATCAATATGGAGTTGGCAACGCCTCGCGTAACGCCTTCCCGCAAGATGGCAGGATTCGTTACGAACAGGTCATCGCCGGTGAGTTGCACAGTCTGTCCGAGGCGGTGGGTAAGCTTCTCCCAACCCTCCCAATCGCCTTCATCCAAAGGGTCCTCGATTGAGATGATGGGAAACCGCTTCACCCACTCTTCGATGAGCCCAATGAACTCGACGCTTGAGAAAGCGCTTGTCCCGGATGTCAATCGATAGGCCCCATCCTCAAAAAACTCCGAGCTCGCTATATCCAGACCAAGTTGGACATCGTTTGGGATGCGGTAACCCGCTGCTTGAATAGCCGAGAGGATGATGATCACGGCCTCCTCGTTACTGGCTAAATCCGGCGCGAAGCCGCCCTCGTCACCCACTGCGGTCTGCAGACCCTGCGCAGAGAGCTTATGTTTCAAGTGGTGAAAGATCTCAGCGCCCATTCGAAGCGCCTGATGGAAGCTCTCGGCGCCGGTAGGCAACACCATGAACTCCTGGAAATCTACATTGTTATCCGCGTGAGCCCCGCCGTTTAGGATATTCATCTGAGGGACAGGCAATCGGGAGGGATCGACATTACCGTGAAGGCTGGCGAGATGCCGAAACAGCGGGATCTGCAACGCTTTCGACGCCGCGTGAGCGGCCGCTAGCGATACAGAAAGCACAGCATTCGCGCCGAGTCTGCCCTTATTCTCAGTACCATCCAGGGCGATCATCGCCTCATCCAACGCCTTTTGATCTTCAGCCGGTTGACCGGTCAGCAGCTTGGAAAGTTGTTCATTAACATGAGTTACTGCCTGCTGGACGCCTTTTCCCAGAAAACGATCGGGATCCTGATCGCGAAGCTCCAATGCCTCTCGGCTTCCTGTCGATGCGCCCGACGGCACTGCGGCCGTGCCAATCACACCACTATCCAAATGCACCTCTGTTTCCAAGGTGGGGAACCCGCGAGAATCTAGGATCTCCCGCGCGCGAACCGCAACAATCTTTGTAGTCATAGCCATGGCGAATCTGAGCGTCTTGTTAAACCGAGCGAACTAATAGGTCTTCGCGTTTCGCGTGACGGAATGGATAGCGATTAAGTCTTCAAGCAGTTCCTTCAACTGCCCGAGCGGCCAGGCATTCGGCCCGTCACTGAGCGCTTCGTCGGGGTTTATATGGGTCTCCATAAAAAGCCCCGACACCCCTGCGCCCACCGCCGCGCGGGCAAGGACCGGCACAAACTCTCGTTGCCCTCCCGAACGATCACCACCTGCTCCCGGTAATTGAACCGAGTGCGTTGCATCGAAGACCACCGGGTATCCCAGTCCGTCCATGATTTGAAGGCTTCGCATATCCACTACTAGATTGTGATATCCGAAGCTAGAGCCCCTTTCACATAACATGATCTCCTTCGCCCCGGCGGATCGGGCTTTTTCAGCGACCCCCTGCATCTCTTGAGGGGCCATAAACTGACCCTTTTTGATATTCACGGGTCGGCCGGTTTTTGCCGCGGCAACAATCAGATCGGTTTGTCGACACAAAAAGGCCGGTGTCTGCAACACGTCTACGACCTGCGCACAGGTAACTGCTTGTTCAGGGGTATGCACGTCTGTCAAAAGCGGCAATCCCGTCTGCGAACGAACCGATTCAAGAATGCGAAGCCCCTCATCTATACCGGGTCCGCGAAACGACGTGCCCGAGGAGCGGTTGCCCTTATCGAAGGACGATTTATAAATAATACGAAGATCGAGCGCCTCGGCGATCCTTGCAAGCGCGTCTGCTGTTACAAGCGCGTTATCGAGACTTTCAATAACACATGGGCCGGCAATCAGAAAAAAAGGTTGATCGCGGCCTACGGAATGCCCAAGCAAGTTCACGCCGGACCGTTCCGTTCCGCACTGGGGCCGGCATCGGCTGTGGATCGAGCCGCACGAATGAATGCCGCAAAAAGAGGATGGCCATCACGTGGCGTGGACTTGAATTCGGGGTGGAATTGGCAGGCCACAAACCAGGGGTGGTTGGGTAATTCAATCATTTCCACGAGATCGTCCTGGGAGCGGCCGGAGACGCACAGTCCACGCCTTTCCAGCTCGGCGCGGTAGCGATTATTGACTTCATAACGATGCCTGTGCCGTTCAAAAATAGATGTGGATCCGTAAATTTGGGCAGACTTTGAACCTTCAGAAAGGCGAGCCTCCTGTGCACCCAGTCTCATGGTGCCGCCCAGATCGTCGTCTCCCGAACGGGCTACCGTCTCACCCCCCGCCTCCGTCCACTCCGTGACCAGAGCCACCACCGGATAGGTTGTCGAGGAATCGAATTCAGTACTGTGGGCGCCCGTCATATCCGCGACATTACGCGCAAATTCAATCACGGCAATCTGCATGCCAAGGCAGATACCTAAATAAGGCACCCGGTCCGTCCGGGCAAACTCCACCGCGCGAATCATCCCTTCGGTCCCTCTCTCGCCGAAGCCTCCCGGGACCAGAACCGCATCGACCGCCGCTAACGCCTTGCGCGCATCTGCTACGGTCTGAAAACTTTCGGCATCGAAGTATTCGACTCGAACACGAACTTGATTCACGATTCCGGCGTGAACGAGGGCTTCCGACAATGACTTGTAGGACTCGGTGAGCGAGACATATTTCCCGACCATGCCCACCACCACTTCGCGCTCGGGGCTGTCCATACCGGCGACCACGGCATCCCATTCGGCGAGGTTCGCGTCTGACGTGCTCAAGCCGAGGTGTTTCACCACGATCGAATCCAATCCCTGCTCGTGATAGCGGCGAGGGATCGAATATATATTGGATACATCCTCCGCGGATATCACCGAAGAAAGCTCGACGTTGGTGAACAGCGAGATCTTTCGCCGGGAATCTTCTGGCAACGGATTTTGCGCGCGACAAAGAACGATATCCGGCTGGATACCGATGCTTCGCAACTCCTTCACGGAATGCTGGGTCGGCTTGGTTTTCAACTCGCCCGCTGCTGCAAGCGCCGGGACAAGCGTCAAGTGCAGAAAAATCGTGTTCTCACGGCCGAGCTCGATTCGCATCTGTCGAATGGCTTCGAGAAACGGCAAGGACTCAATGTCCCCAACCGTACCGCCAATCTCTACCAGGCATACGTCGAAACCGGCCGCGGCGGCCTCGACTGATTCCTTGATCTCATTCGTGATATGCGGAATGACCTGCACCGTCCCGCCAAGGAAATCGCCTCTTCGCTCTTTTCTGATGACAGTATCGTAGATTTGGCCTGTCGTGAAGTTATTGTTCCGACCCATCCGTGTACGAACGAAACGCTCGTAGTGTCCCAGGTCAAGATCGGTCTCGGCACCATCGTCGGTAACAAACACCTCTCCATGCTGAAAAGGGCTCATCGTGCCAGGGTCCACGTTGATGTAGGGATCCAACTTCACCATCGTGACAGAGAGACCGCGGGCCTCTAAAAGTGCGCCAAGGGATGCTGCCGACAACCCCTTACCCAGCGACGACACGACGCCACCGGTAATGAATGCGTATTTAGGGGGTTTTCCGCCGGGCATATTGCTTTTTGTTTTTCCGGGCACTTCGGCTTTGCGATGGCTGCTACCGGTGATAGCGGCGACTCGGGCCCGACGGCTGGTTAGGATAACAGAAGACCCGGGGCGCCGACAATCAGCGGACGGGTCTCACGCCAGTGCTTCGCAAGTCGGACAGTTCGAGCCTCACGCCCGGAACATCACGCGAAGCGGCAAAGGCTTGATCAATAACCAGCCCGGGCACGCAAACAAACTCTCCATTGGCAAATAGCATTGGCATTCTCTCGCGCTCCCATGGGGGGATACCCATCTCCTGAAAGAGTATTCTCAGGCGTCGGGAGCGACCAGACCCGTTTGCGGGTCGTAACGCCGTATTGCCCTTCCTCCACCGCCATTCGAGGTTCTGACCCTCTATACAATCCCGTCGCACCCCGGCTCCCAATACCGGGCGAGCCTCGAGCAAAACATCCACGCTATTCATCGTGACGTTTGATCCATCCCAGGATTCGGTCTGCGGACGGGCCGCTAATGTCGATGACTCAGATTCGGGAAGCATGAACACCCCATTGCGAAAAACCCGCACTGACCGGGGGCCCCGGGACCCATTGAAACGCATCAACGGCGCCGCCGCTCCCGATTGAAGCTGCCTGATGAATTCGGCAAGCGCCTTCTCCGTTGCCGTGATGCCGCCCGTTTCACGAAGCCAGAAGCGCAAAGCGTTCTGCTGGCGCCGCTCACTTAGCGTCAGCAAGGCTTTTCGACTGATAGCATCCAAAACGAAGAATCGACATCCATGATCTACTTGCTTACAGCGTGCGAGATCATCGAGGGCGACTTCGTCCAGCAGGGCCTGGGCCTCACAGAGGCTCTGAGCGGTTCGCGCCAAGATCGGCTTCGCGCGGGGCCAGCGCTTTTCAAACGTTGGAATCACCTGGTGCCGAAGAAAATTTCGATCGTAGGCCGTGTTCGAATTACTAGGATCGATCAGGTAATCAAGCTTCCGCGTTTGAACATACTCCAGGATTTCCTGTCGGCTGCACCCAAGTAGCGGTCGCAATATGGTCAGATCGGCGACTTCAGAGAGGGGTCGAATGCTGCCTAAGCCGTTTACCGATGCGCCTCGCATCAGTCGGAACAAGAGCGTCTCCGCTTGGTCATCGCCGTGATGTGCGGTGAGCAAGACGCCGTCCTCACTTACCTGATCCCGGAGCCAGCGATATCGCCCCTCACGTGCTTCCGCCTCCCCTTTCACAACCATCGAGTCTTCGCCGGTGAGGCGAGTGCTTGAAAACGCGATGCCCGCACGACACGCCTCACGGCGACAGAAATCTTCCCAGCGGGCCGCCTCGGTTGACCACCCGTGATTGACATGCAGCGCTCGAAGGTTAAGGCTGAAACGCTGCGCAAGACGGGCGCAGATATTGAGCAGCGCGCTCGAATCTATCCCACCACTGAAGGCGATGTGGATAACGACATCGCGATACGGCAAAAGATGCGCCCAAACTGACTTCTCGATGCCGCACAGCCCTTGGCATCCACCCCACTCAGGCGTCGCGGAATTTTCCAAACGATCTCAGCCTAATATCTCGCGCCGCTCGCAGCGCATCTGGTGCAAGTGCACGCAGCTCCGAGAGGTGGCGCCCTATGGCTTCCTGGATATCCTCAGCGGTCTGGCTGATATTCCGGTGCGCGCCCCCAAGCGGCTCGGCAATCACTTCGTCAACAAGGCCATTTTTAAGAAGGGCATTCGATGTAATCTTCATCGCAGTAGCAGCAGTTTCCGCTTTATCGGCGCTCTTCCACAGTATCGACGCGCATCCCTCGGGGCTGATTACAGAGTATGTGGAGAACTCAAGCATGAGGAGTCGATCGCAAACGCCAATAGCGAGCGCTCCGCCTGAACCCCCCTCCCCGATCACCACCGAGACGATTGGAACACTCAGACCGGCCATAACGGAGATACTTCGCGCGATGGCCTCGCTCTGGCCTCGTTCTTCCGCACCAATTCCCGGATACGCCCCCGGTGTATCAATTAGTGTCACTACGGGGAGCTGAAACCGCTCCGCCATCCTCATCAAGCGCTGAGCCTTTCGATACCCCTCGGGGCCAGGCATTCCAAAATTGCGCCGCACTTTCTCTTTGGTATCACGGCCCTTCTGATGTCCGATCACAACCACGCCCGACCCGTTGATGCGGGCCAGCCCACCAACAATAGCCAAGTCGTTGCGATACATCCGATCCCCTGACAACTCCTGAAAATGACTAAACACTTTCGGGATGTAATCGAGGGTATGGGGTCGCTGGGGATGCCGTGCCACCTGGGTGATCTGCCATGCACTCAGGGAAGAAAACACCTCACGGGTTAACTTGATGCTCTTTTGCTGAAGCCGATCGATTTCTCGCTGAAGATCGAGACCGCCGTCTGCGTCGACACGCCTCAACTCCTCGATTTTTGCTTCGAGGTCGACGATGGGTTGTTCAAAATCCAAAGGGCTGCTCATGAATCGTATTTTAACGTGCGCAGGCCCGACCGGGGTTGGCTTGTTACTTCTCCCGCGACGGCACTAAGCAGCCTTAATCTCGAACCCACCTGCCGGATCAGAGAGTAAGCGTCGAGGATCGTACTGAAATTCGAGACCTTCCTGATCACAGAAATGCGAGAGCGCCTCGAAAAGCGCATCGTTCGCCGTCACTTGCCATTGCTCTCCCAATGCGATCGACACGCGATCCCCGTTCTCATTGGGAAATCGCAGGAAAACAGCCGTGTCGCCCGAAGTAAATTCCCTGAGCGAGGCTTGCAGGCGTTTCGCAAAACCGGGCTTCGGCCTGCCCTCGGGCAGGTTGATAACCAAAGACCGCAGCGCTAATTTCCGAGCCGTATCCAAGGTCCACAGGCCTTCCGCTTTCAGGGCGAGTAGGCCCGTTCGATCGTCGAGGCCGGTGGTGCCACGAGCGAGCACAATACCCCCGCTGTTCAGAGTGGCTCGACTGCGGGCATAAAGGTCGGGAAAAACGCTTACGTCGGCACTGCTTTTTCCGTCATCCAATTGAAAAAATGCCATCATCTCGCCGCGACGATTTTGAAACGTACGCAGTTCTTTAATTAAACCCGCGACGGTGACCGAACGCTCCGGGAGCGGCTGAACGGCGGCAATAGGCTCCGTGGTCAACTGAGCCATTTCACTCCGGCAATAGTCGA
>RGTL01000251.1 GCA_010025385.1 Gammaproteobacteria bacterium
AGATAACTCCTGCAACGCAAGCGCTGCATACATCGCCACACCCGAGGGCAACGCCTCTTCATCCAGCATCATGCGCGACGAATGACACGGCTGCGGTTCCTGACCGGGAGGCGCGGTGCCCAGAAAGACAAAGGCGCCGCCAAATCGCTCCAGAAGATAGGAAAAATCCTCTGCACCCATATAAGGCGCTGGCATCTGAAAGTATTTATCCGCACCCAATACGGCCTCGCAGGCCCGCTTGACCGACTGCTCGCCCGCCGCGGAATTCACTGTGGGCGGATAGCCTTTTTCAAGCTCAAATTCCACCGAAAGACCATGCGCCTCGGGGATCTTACGGATCAACCGCTCGACGCCCTCAGCCAGGCGCTCACGGGTTTCGACGGACAGCGATCGAAGCGTGATATCCATCTCGGCAAACTCGGGAATAACGTTGCTGACCGTGCCCGACTGGATCCTCCCCACTGTCGCAACCACCGGATCGAAGACATCAAAACGGCGCGTCACCAGCGTCTGGACTGCCTGAACGATCTCGCAAGCCACAGGCGTCGGATCTATCGCGTTATGCGGCATGGAGCCGTGTCCGCCTTTGCCTACCAATCGGGCGAAACCGGTGTCTACCGCCGCCAAAATGGCTCCGGTGCGACAGGCTATCAACCCCGAGGGCAACTCCGGCTCCACATGAAGCGCGTAGACCGATTGAAGGGTGCCATCCGGATCAAGGATGCCTTCATCGAGCATGGGTTTAGCGCCGCCCGGCCCCTCTTCCCCCGGTTGGAACATGAAACGCACGCTGCCGTTCAGGTGCTCCCGGTAGTCGTGCAACAGGTGAGCAGCGCCGGCAAGCATTGCCGTGTGCGCATCGTGTCCACAGGCATGCATACATCCCGACTCCTGCGACGCGAAAGAAAGCCCGGTCTCCTCTGGCATCGGCAGCGCGTCCATGTCTCCGCGCAGCAAGACGGAAGGCCCCGGGCGGGCACCCTTAAGCGTGGCCACAATTCCGCTCGTTTGCTTGGACAACGCAATGTCCAGATCGAGACCGGCCAGCGCATCGAGCACCGCTTTTTGCGTGCGGGGCAGATGCAGGCCCAGTTCGGGATGCTGATGAATCTGACGGCGCAGGGCGACGGTGCGCTCGTTAAGGGATTTCGCTTCCTGCAGAAGAGTCGAGGTCATAGGGATGATCCTTGTGTTTGCAGACATTGTGCATCAAGCGACCGGGTAAAAAAATCCCCGCCTACGGCGGGGATTTGAGGCGGCGGGGAAGCCCCAAATCTTCGGACCCTCCGCCTGTCGTGCGTGCCAGCCGATTACATATCGGGAGGCATCACGTCCACTCGCTCCAGGTCCACATCAATCAGACCCGTTTCACACAAGTACTCAATCGATAATCCCGAATCGAACAGGTACTTAAGGCCTCTTGCTGTCTCGCTGAACGTAGGCTTTTCCTGGGACGAGTCAGAATCGTTTTCCACACTCATTTTCGATCTCCTTTTCTCATGTCAGTGGAATCGCCATAGTGAGGGTTGCGCCCAAGACCGTATGTGACAGGGATCACCTTTTGTCTCAATTCTTAAAATCCGGTTGAGATACGCCCACAGGCAGCACTAAACCGCATCGGCATATCCCTGCCCAGGGGCAATTTCCACGGCGTCCAGATCGATCAGTCCGCGTGACTCAAGATCTGAAACGGTTAAGCCAGCATCCATCAGATCACGCACCAGGGCAAGCGGGCCATCCTGGCCAGCTGCGCTATGGGAGAGGTCTTTTTCAAAATCCATTTTGATTGCCTTTTATTCGCCTTTTCAGGCCGTGCAGCAATCATGGCGGCGTGTGTGCAACGACGTCGGTGATAAAAATCACTCGATATTTAAAGGACGCGTCCTATGCGGATATCAGGATGCTTTTAAGATTTTTTTCAGGTAATCAGCGATCTGGCGGGCAAAACGGTCATCCTGCCAGTATGCGAGGTGGGAGACCGGCGTGGATCCCGCCACCAGACCGCCCACGTTGATGTGTTCATCGCGTTCCACAACCGAGGCATAGGCTCCGTTGATGGGTTTTAACGGCCAGGCCAATAGATCATCCGGGTCCAGGTAGTTAAGCCAACGCGCGAGGGGCCTGAGCCGGACCGGCAGGCGAGGCGGTGGAAACTGAATAGGAACCACTTCCCGACAGGCAAACGTAAAGAGGGGTATGTTGCAGCCGAACGTGATCAGCCCGGTCAGCCAGTTCATGCGCTCGAACGGCGAGAGTCTACCGTCGGGGCGTTTTTGCGTATCCCAGATGTAATTCGACAGAATGTGCCCGCCAAACGAATGCGCAATACCCACGAGTGGAACCGCCCGTGAGGCAAGCTGCTCGTGGTACAACCGACCGATCGCTTCACGAACCCGGACATGTACTCGGCGGTAGGTGATATTTTCTTCCCCGCCCCGACGACCGCCCGAAGGCAGTTGTCGATAACTGGCCGCATCACCCAGGGCGCTCAACAAAAAAGAGCGCATGCGCTTGGCGCTCAGGTCGTTCGTGCCAAAGGCCGCCTGCAGATACGCGTCCTGCGCCGGACTCAGAATATCGTCCCAGTAGATGCTCTGCCAGGCCATACGATCGGGATCGCTGCCCAGGGCATCAACTTGAGCATTCACATTTTGGATCAACTCAGCCGCAAAATCGGGTTCCTGCCGGCCAATCCCATG
>RGTL01000252.1 GCA_010025385.1 Gammaproteobacteria bacterium
TGAAGCGGTGGTTCAAACCAGCTGCGCCGATCGATCAGTAGGTCAAAGCGCTCGCGTAGAAGCGGAATAAACACGAGCTGATACTTCTCAGCCATTGCCTGCAAGCCAAGGGCGGCGTCGGCCAGACCTTCCAGTACACACGAGGCGGCTTCCGTCTCGGTGTGGGCGAGCGTCGAAAAGATTAATTGGTCGGCCGGCAACTCCTCCTTGCCAATCAGCGCCTCGAGGAGGATCTGGCTCCCGGTGCCGCTTTGGCGAGCTACCACTCGCTTTCCTGCCAGGTCCTTTATCGATCGAATGTTCTTTGAGGACTCTTCTTTAAGAATCAGCCCGCGTTCTCGCCAGCAAAACTCCATCAGCACAACCGGCTGGCCCGAAAACTGCTTTGCGATCCGGTCTACGTTCCAGTCGTGGGTCTTTGGATCGAAGATGTGAAGTCCTGCAGCGGCGCCTGCTCCTTCGGAAAAACGATCGAGTCCAGATACGCTGCCCCCGAATTGGGTGGCAAGATGACTGCCCGATGCGGTGATCGCCCACTCCAGTAGAGGATCGTGACTGCCCAAAAGAACATCAGGGACGGACGGGCTGACAGCAGTGGATTTTGGGCCTAAGCGGCTCGCGGCGAGCCAGGCCTCGATGGCATGCCGATGAAATAAAAGTTTGCCTGTCGCCTTTACAAAAGGTATCTGTTGTCGCGCGACCAGATCATAAACCTTGCGCTCTTTGACTCGAAGCAAAAGTGCCACTTCTCGCGTGGTTAGAAAGTCATCAGAGGATTCGGACATGATCAAATCGAGTAAGGCGGGTTGGACCCATTATGACGCAGGCCCCACTCTTTTCACCCCACAAAAGTGTAAGGGGTCGACTGGCAATTCGAATGAAGGGGCCAAGGCAGGTAGAATACGGCGTCAATTTTCTTGGTTTTCATAAGTGAACATTCGCCGTTCCACCATCCGTCAGCGAATCAATCGAGTGCGTCGGCGCCGGATTTTTGATTTTGAGCGCTATAACCCTCAAATGGCGCTTCCTTTCAAGCCATCCTTTGCCTCGGAGAAGTCGGCTGTCCCAGAGCGTCGAGACCGCGAAGAGTTCTAGGCCTTTTATAATTCACGCCCTCAGGATTAACGCCTACCTGTTTCATATCGATGTCAGAACACCTTAGCGAGGTGCGCCGGCGGCGCACGTTTGCCATTATTTCCCACCCCGACGCTGGGAAAACTACCCTTACCGAGAAATTCCTTCATTATGGAGGAGCCATTCAGGAGGCAGGAACCGTAAGGGCCAGAAAAACCGGTCGTTACGCAACGTCTGACTGGATGAAGCTTGAGAAAGAGCGGGGTATTTCTGTTACCTCATCGGTCATGCAGTTCGAATACCGTGGTTTTGTTGTGAATTTGCTCGACACGCCGGGTCACGCCGACTTCTCTGAGGATACCTATCGAACCCTCACCGCCGTTGATTCGGCTTTGATGGTGATCGATGCGGCAAAAGGTGTGGAGGAGCGAACCATCAAGCTGATGGACGTGTGTCGATTGCGGGATACCCCCATCATTACCTTTGTGAACAAGATGGATCGCGAAGGCAGGGATCCTATTGAGCTTCTTGACGAAGTGGAGTCGGTTCTGGGTATTCGTTGCGCACCTGTCACCTGGCCGGTGGGATCGGGTCGTGCGTTTCGGGGGGTTTACCGAATTCAGGAAGATCGCGTCGCGCTTTTCGACCGTACCGGCTCTGGCGGTACACCGGAGCAGTTGATTGAGGGGCTTAACGGTCCGGAACTCGACGACGTGCTCGGGGCAGATGCGGAGCGATTGAGGGAAGAGGTTGATCTTCTAAAGGGGGCTTCGCATCCTTTTGATCTCGATGCCTATTTGCGCGGGGCATTGACGCCGGTGTTTTTTGGATCAGCGCTCAACCATGAAGGCACGGACGAATTGATTGATGCCTTCGTAAATTTTGCGCCGGCCCCTCTAGCGCGCGCCGCAGAAACTCGGACGGTGGATGCCGCAGAGAAAAATTTCTCCGGCTTTGTTTTTAAGATCCAGGCAAACATGGACCCGGCCCATCATGACCGGGTTGCCTTTCTCAGGGTCACATCCGGCAGCTATCAAAAAGGGTTGAAGGTCAGACATGTTCGAGCGGGGCGAGACATGCAGCTGCATAACGCGATTACCTTCATGGCTTCTCGCCGCGAAGCGGCGGATGATGCGGTGGCTGGAGATATTATCGGCCTTCACAATCATGGCACGATCCAGATCGGAGACACCTTTACCACCGGGGAACAACTTAAATTTCTTGGCATTCCAAGTTTTGCTCCCGAGCTTTTTCGACGAGTACGTCTGACTGACCCGCTTCGTGCAAAAGCCTTGAATAAGGGCCTTGATCAGCTGAGCGAAGAAGGTGCAACGCAGGTCTTTCGCCCGCTGATGAGCAATGATTTGGTGCTCGGCGCAGTGGGGATTCTTCAGTTTGATGTAGTGGCCCATCGGCTGAAGCACGAATACGGCGTAGATTGTGCTTTTGAGGCGGTCCCTGTCGTGACGGTTCGGTGGCTGGTCAGTGATGACGAGAAGGCCCTTCAGGAAATTCGCAAAAAATCGCCACAAAACTTAGGCCTGGATGCGGCTGGCGCGCTGACG
>RGTL01000253.1 GCA_010025385.1 Gammaproteobacteria bacterium
TAACTTCATCGCGTGGGGCGGTGAGAGCTGCCCGGATACCGCCGAGTGGAGACGGTTTAATCACTCGGTACCGGGGGAGGACCTAGATGAAAATTGGGTATCGAAAAGACAGCCAGAAAACAAGTTCCTCCAGGATCGCGCGCTTATGAAGCAGGGAAACTTTACGGGAGTGCCCGGTATCCCCAACCAAGACATCATCATGTGGGTCTCGATGGGTGCGATAGTCGACAGAACGACCGACCGGCTTGGTGCCTCTGATATGGCGGTCGTCGAGTTCCGAAAGCTTATGGTTGACGCTGCAAAGACAATGGAGACGACCGGTGAGGCGCTTGGATCGAAATCAGCGCTGAAACACACCCAGATAAGATCCTACGAGGGTGTTCACTCGAAAGAGACGGACTGGAAAACCCTCTGCAGAAACTAGCCTACATAAAAAAAGCCCGGACGATGTCCGGGCTTTTTCAAGAGAATGTGCCGTTTACATCAGCCCCGCTTCTTTGTACGCCTTAACCGCTCCTGGGTGGAACGGAATCGCGTTCTGCTTGACCATCATCTCCGGATTTAGTGCACGCATCGCCTTATGCACGCCCTGAATCTCTCCGACATTTGCGATCAGTGCCTTGGTGATTTTGTAAACCTCGTCGTCAGAGGTGTCCGCGTTAATCACTAGCATCGCGGTCAACGCGAGCGTTGGGTGATCTCCGGACAGGATGTCGTAGGCTTTGCCAGGTATAACCATCTGACCGGTTCCCATTGCACTGCTGACCTTGTCTCTGACCGCCTGTGATACGGGCATCATCACCATCGGCATCGAATTCAATACCTCTCGGATAGATGAGTGGCCGACGAAAATATTGTTCATGACCATATCGCCCTGGCGGTTCTTCATCAACTCCACAGAGCCCTTCGAACCCGAGTATTGGATGCTGCCGCCCCATGACTCAATGTCTTTCAGCGAGATACCGTAGGCAGCCAAGACCTCTACGGCCTGGTTGTGCGCAATGTTACCGCGCTTGTTGAGGATCAGACGGACCGGCGCCTTCTTTGCCTTTAAATCTTCATACGAAGAGATTCCGTACTTGTCCGCGAAGTCCTTCGTAACCATCGGTTGAAACGCAGCGAAGTTATACATCACAGCCATCGCTCTTAGGTTGGTGATCGGTGACTTGTATGGGTCAGCTCCCTGCGCGGCGATCTTAGCCTCCGCGTCATGCATCAAGCCAAAATCGACTTTTTTGGAGGAAATCTGTGCAGCGTTCGCGAAGCCGCCGCCCGAGGTTTGGTAGGTTACGGTCGCGTTTGGGTAACTCGCACGCATCGCCTTATCAACCCCCGCACCTAACAGCGACCAGAGCCCACCAGGACTTGCGCCCGCCATGACGTAGCTATCTTTCGCAACCGCGCCCATCGAGGCTAGCCCTAGACAGGTCCCCAGAATGGCGGCTTTCATTGTTTTCTTCATAGTAAGCATAAACGCTCCTTTATTATTATGGTGTAGGTGACCTACTCCTTAACTACTCTAGCCCCACTAGTGAACCAGAACCAAAACAAAATAGTAATACCAGCCATAAACCCCAATGATTGATACATCAAATACGGGGCAAGCAATGGGATGATCACAGCAAAGGTGACCAACCGCTGGGATGGTCCTAGAGTGCTCATGAAGCATCCGGCAGACGCGACCGAGATCAAAGAAAACGCGAGCACCGCCCTCAAGGTTGCCCAAACGATCTCAGCGACGGATCCCTCACCCAAGAGCGCAGGATCCATGACGAAGAAGAACGGCAATAAAAATGCACCCACCGCAAACTGGACGCCCTTGAACGATATTTTCATCGGGTTATCGTCCGCTATAGACGCGGCCGCAAACGCGGCGACCGCAACCGGTGGCGTAATCGCAGACAGCACCGCGTAGTACAGCAAGAACAAGTGCGCGGACATCTCTGGTATGCCCAGCTTTATCAGAAGCGGGCCGATCAGCACAGCCGCCAGGATGTAGGAGCTCACCGTCGGCATACCCATCCCCAGAATGATCGTCATAATCGCGGCCACGATGAGGGTGAGCCACACAACGTCGCCCGTCATCAGGAACACGAGAGCCGACAGTTTCGCAGCCAAACCCGTCATCGTGATCCCACCGATCACGAAACCTGCCGCGGTACACGCGCCGACCACGGGCGCCAAGCGTCTGCCCGTCTCCGCTAAGGTCTCGACGATCCGGGTAACCGAGAGGCGGGTTTGTTTCCTCGCGACCGCGCCGAACAAGGCCACGAACGTGGGGCTGTATCCTTCGAACAGGGCCCACACGATCGCGGCCAACGGGACCAGAAACAACCCACCGTTTTTCATTGTCTCCGACAGAGGCGGCACCGCGCTCTTGTCGAGACCCTTCAACCCGAGCCGAACAGAGGTGAAATGGACCTGCGAGTAGACCGAGAAATAGTATAAAAGCGCCGGTATCGTCGACGCTACAACGATATCCAAATAAGAAATGCCGGTATATTCGGCCATGATAAAGGCTGCCGATCCCATAACCGGCGGAAGGATACTGCCCCCCGTAGAGGCCGCAACCTCAACGGCACCAGCCACCGTCGCCGGGTAACCGATTTTCTTCATCATCGGGATCGTGA
>RGTL01000254.1 GCA_010025385.1 Gammaproteobacteria bacterium
ATAATCTAGCCTCCGTCAGTCGTTACCTCCCTGGAGGCCAAGTGAGTCTTTATTCCCGTGGGATCTTGATGATCCTTGGCTCGGCTTTTTGCCTGTCCACATCAGGGATTGGCCTTCGCGTTATCGAGTCTGCCAACGGTTGGCAAATTCTTTTCTATCGCTCCCTTAGCATGATGGGTCTTGTGCTCGTCGTACTACTCTTGCGGCCAGAGCCGATCGCGCGTCGCATCAAAAACCTAACCCTCGATGACTTTTTGCTTGCGCTGGTGCTTGGAACGGGTTTTTGTGCCTATGTGTTTGCTCTGCTGCAGACCACGGTTGCAAACGCGCTCTTTATATTTAGCGCTGCCCCTTTTTTCGCCGCCGTTTTGGGCTGGCTCGTGCTGCGCGAGGCGGTGCCGGTAAGAACATGGCTTGCCATAGGGGCGGCCATGGTCGGTCTCGCCGTGATGGTTGGGGCTGGTGTGATGGGTGGAAGAGTGCTGGGCAATCTCATCGCGCTCTGGCTGCCTATGTCGTACGCGATCTCTGTTGTCCTGGTGCGCCGCTCGAAGCAACCGGATATGCTGCTTGCGCTTTTATTGGCAACGCTCGTGGCCACGGTGATATCGTTTTTCTGTAACGGGATCGATTTTTCAGCAGCCGAGATCAGCTTTTCTCTCGGCGCGGGGCTTAAGGCCTTAACCATTCCCGCTGTGCCTGCGCGGGATGTTTGGGTTGCCGTGGCGATGGGTATTTTTCAGGTCGGAGCGGGATTCATCCTGATGATGCTCGGCGCGCGGCATGTGCCGGCAGCGCAGGTGGGACTGCTCGCATTGGTTGAGCCGGTGCTTGGGCCCACCTGGGCATGGCTGGTGGCATCCGAGATTCCTGCCGGGACAACCTTTATCGGCGGTGCCGTGATTTTGATGGCGGTGGGTGTGGATGCGGCGATCTCTGCAAAACGCAAGAGCGCCGGATGAAGGATTAAGGCAGCGCCTGATAGGCCGCGGCCATCATGTCGGTGCGCATCGCGGTCAAAGACCCCAGGTTTTGCGTCATCACCACGCCGGTAAAGTCTTCGGCGCGATCCACCCAGTAGTAGGTAGCCGCTGCGCCACCCCAGCCGCCTTCGCCCATGCTGGTGAGAGAGATTGCCTGGCCCGGGTCCATCATCACACGTCCCATCAGGTTAAACCCGTACCCGGGGCTTGGAAAGGGTCCTAACCAGTAGGGCAGCTGTTTGTCCGAGAGGCGGTTCGCCCACATAAAGTCGAGCATTTTTCGCGATACAAGAGGCACGCCTACGGCAGTTTGGCCGGTAATACAAAAGCGCGCGAAGCGCATGTAATCCGATGTGGTCGAAAACAGACCGTGACCGCCACGGGCGAAGGTATCAGGACGGTCAAAAGGATAGGCGTCGTCGACATCTATCTTTTTCAAAGGCGCGGCTGCGTCCGGCGCCTTAAGGATGTCGTCGAGGGATCGGCCATACATGGGCATCAGGCGATGTCGCTCGGACTCCGCTACATAAAACTGCGTATCCGTCATATTAAGCGGGTCAAAAATTTCGGCCTGCAATAAATCGCCAAGAGGGCGACCCGCCACGACTTCGATTACGCGCGCGAGGATGTCGGTGGCGATGCTGTAGTGCCAGCGCTCGCCGGGTTGGGAGGCGAGCGGGAACTTCGCCGCTCTGTGGGCAAATTCCTCGAGCGAGCACGAACCGTCGTTCATCAAGCCGTCGGCATGATAAAGCTCAGAGACCGGGCAATCGGGAATAAAGTTGTAGCTAAAGCCCGCGCGGTGAGTGAAAAGCTGCTCGACTGTGATAGGTGATGCTTTCTCGCGTGTTCCGTCAGCGCGGAGCACCTCAAGCGTTGCAAATTCGGGAAGGATTGCTCGAAGCGGCGTGAACAGATTCAGCTGGCAACGCTCCATCAGTAGGGCGCCCATCATGGAGACAATGGGTTTGGTCATCGAGTAAATACGGTAAATAGGGTCTGTCGGCAACTGCCAGTCCAGTCCATCCGCGACCACGGCGCCCTCGTCAAGAAGTCGGCCGCCTTTTGCTACCTGCCACTCAATGCTGGCAAACAGGCCCTGATCGATATTTCGCTGTGCAACCTGATGCAGGCGTTTGGTGCGAAACCGGTGATCCTGCGCTGTGAGCGAGTCATTCATACGTTATGCGTTCTCGATTCAGGTTGACGGCGTGGGCTTGGGCCAAAGAATCATCTGCGTACAGCGAAAGAGTGCCATAGTCCTATCGTCTTTTTCAGAGCGTACCTCGACGTCCCACGTCTGTGTGGAGCGTCCCATGTGGATGGCCTTGGCGTGCGCGAGGATGACGCCGCCATCCGTTGTCGCAATGAAGTTCGTTTTCGTTTCAAGCGTCGCAAACCCGGTTGCACCCTCCGGCAGGCGTTTCATGCAGCCAAATCCAGCGCACGAGTCAGCCAGCGCGAACAGCGTACCCGCATGAACTCGACCCGGCCATGAGAAATGATGATCTTCGAGGGAGATACGGCCCTTTACCTCGCCGCTCTCTGGCAAGAAGGCAAACTCCATACCGAGGTGATCAAAAAGATAATTGCCGTGGGGCTGGTATTTTGGTGATGCGTCAGACAT
>RGTL01000255.1 GCA_010025385.1 Gammaproteobacteria bacterium
CCGGCCGCACGCCTGGCGAAACGTCTTGCGTCGGTCACGCCTTATGATTTGGAAAACGTTTTTTTTGCGACCGGCGGATCGACTGCCGTCGATTCGGCACTTCGCTTCGTGATGTTTTACAACAATGTCTTGGGACGACCAGAGAAGAAGCACATCATCTCGCGGCAAAATGCCTACCACGGCAGTACCTATCTATCGGCCGCGGTGTCCGGCAAACCGCGAGACAAAAACTGGCTCGATACTCGACTCGATACCGTACACTTTATTTCATCGCCCAACCCCTATCGTCGTCCGGATGGTATGAGCGTCGATGCGTTTCGCGACTCACTCATAAAGGAGCTAGAGGACAAAATACTGGAGGTCGGTCCGGATCGGGTGGGCGCCTTCATCGCCGAACCCATTCTGGCATCCGGTGGCGTGATTGTGCCGCCGGAGGGATATCAGGCAGCCTGTTTAGAAGTCTGTCATCGGTACGATGTGATCTACATCTCAGATGAGGTGGTCACGGGATTTGGACGTCTCGGCCACTGGTATGCTTCCGAAACCGTTTTTGATATCTCGCCCGATATTCTGATCTCTGCAAAGGGGCTCACATCGGGCTATGTGCCTTTGGCCGCTACCGTGATTTCCAATCGACTGATCGACGATATCAGCAATAGCGTGGAGAAGTCAGCGGTCTTCTCCAATGGCTTTACCTATTCGGGTCACCCGGTCGCCTGCGCTGCAGCGCTTGCGAACATGGACCTGATCGAGTCCGAGGGACTTCTTGAAAATGCGCGCGAGCTCGGGCCCTACATGCAGGCGAAGCTTCAAACGCTCGCCGAGTTACCGATTGTGGGCGATGTACGAGGCATGGGGCTGATGGCCTGCCTCGAATGCGTAGCCAGTCAAGAAAGCAAGCAGCCGTTGACGCTCGATTATGAGGTCGGCCATCGAATTGACAAACACTGTCAGGAGCTGGGACTGCTGGTCCGACCCTTGATCAATATGTGCGTCATGTCGCCACCGCTATGTATCACGGCAGAGCAGATTGATGACATGGTGCGAATTTTGCGGGAGGGTATCTCGCGCACGATGGACGACCTCGAAAAAGAGGGCATCGCGACATTCCACTAGGTCAGGCCTAAAGGCTAATGCTGAGGATGTGTCGGCATGTCCGACCTTATGCGAATCCTCAGGGTGTGCGAATCCTTAGGGTGTTAGGGGTGCGGGATTATTGGCCTCAGCGTAGGCGAGACATGCAGCCCAGTCCTCAGCGAAGGTCTCCCTGACGCGCTCGAGGCTGAGCGGTTCAATAAGCGGACCGTCCTCAAGCCATCGCGAAGGAACCAGATGGGCAGCGCCCAGCACGCCGTAACATGCCCAAAGTTTGAGGCGCCGTTGAATGCGATGCAATCCGGTGTGTTTAGGCGCACTCGGTACCTCATCAAAAAGATACTTTCCGATTCGTCGCGACACCTTCAACTGTTTTTCACTCCAGGAGCTGTGTACGATCGATAGGTCGATGCGCTCGCGCTCGTAGGTCGCCCCGGTGAATCGACACAGTTGATCAATGAGACGAAAGGGGTCGCGGCCAAGATCCTCGTGAAACAGGACTAGCGGGTGGGACCCAAAACGCGCCTCGATGGACTGAATCATGGGCATGAATCGCATCTTCTCCCGACCCCAGATCAACGGGCGATCGCTGTCAAGATCGGCATAGGCCTCAAAGGGAAGGCTGCCACCGTTCTTCACGTAGCGACGGTAGTGAGAGGCGATCCAGCGATCGTGTCGGCGAAGCACGAGGATGACCCGAGCGTCTGCCTTGAATGCCGCAAATTCATCGAGACGCTGATCGAGTCGAAACGCCGCCTCCCTCGAGATCAGGTAGCGCTGGTCCGAGGTACTCTCGATGATGGACCGATAGCGTCGGTACCGGTCGCGATGCACATAGCGAATCCCCTTGAGCGCTGGGAATACCCGGTTCTGAAGATAGGTTGAGGCAGCCTTGCCTAGTCCTACGTGATAGTAAATCTGATAGTCGTTTGGATTGCGTGACACCTCGCGATACCTCGCTCCGCCAAAACCGTAACGACGGGTCTGTCTTAGCGCTCGCTCTGAGCCCGTAGGGCGAGATAGTTCATCAGGTCGATCAGCTCGTTATGCCCTCCGGCCAGGGAGACTTTGGTCCGGTATTTTCCATCAATAATGATGGTGGGTACGCCATCGGTCTCATAACGCCCGGACATCTGGTTGGCATTGGCCAGCATCGAGTCGACCCCAAAAGAGTTGAAGGTGTCGAGAATGGCTTTGGAGTCAACGCCTTGCTCGCCTGCCCAGGTCGCAACGTCCTCGACCGTTTTCATTCGCTTTCGCTGCTTATGAATCGTGTCGAAGTATGCCTCGTGCAGTTTATCGACAAGGCCGAGCGCGACAAAGGTGTAATAGACTCGCGCATCAAATGCCCAGGAACGATTGAGGACAGCCGGTAAGCGGACGAACTCGACAAAGTCAGGTTTACTTTTCAGCCATTTGTTCAGATAAGGCTCCAGCGCATAGCAATGCGGGCAGCCGTACCAAAAAAGCTCCAGCACCTCGATCTTGTCTCCGGTGCTGACCGGCTGAGCGACC
>RGTL01000256.1 GCA_010025385.1 Gammaproteobacteria bacterium
GCGGCCCATCCCACGCTACCGTTCATGGCGCAAGGTGCAAACCTCGCTTTAGAGGACGCATGGGTACTGGCCCACGCGCTGTCGCAAGCAGACAGCATTACGCAGGGGTTCATCGACTACCAATCCCGCCGCATGGAGCGCGTGAAACGAATCGTTATGGCTGCAGAAAAGAACGCATGGAAATACCATCTCTCCTTTCCGCCCCTACGCTGGGCGGCCCATCGCGCCATTGGTGCACTATCCCGCTTTGCCCCGCGCCAATTGGCGGGACAATTTGACTGGATCTACAGACACGATGTGACGCAGGAAGGCACAGAAAAACAGACAAGTCCTTCAAAGGCAGGGTGAGGTAAAAACCCTGAACCGGCCCATCGAAGGCCGATGTCGAGGTGTCGATGCCGCTCTGAAAGTCAAATAGAGACCCTCAAAATAAGTGTAATGAAACCGGTGAATATTGTTCAGCAAAACGCGCTTTGCCTACCCGGCTGCTTTTTCCTCTAGGATCAGCCATTCTTCTTCGGCGGCGCTGAGCGCGGATTGGCGCTCAACCAGCGCCTCTGTCGCCTTTTGGAATTTCAGCGGTTCTTTGGCATATAGATCCGGCGCGGCGAGATATGTTTCAAGCTTTGCTATTTCGCCCTCAAGGCGTTCGATCACGCTTGGCAGCGCCTCTAGGCGGTGTTTTTCGGTAAAGCTGAGGCCGGATTTTTCTTTCTTTTGAGGCGCTTTTGCCTCTATTTTCATCTTGTCTTTGCTCTGCGCTGGGGCGGGGGTGTCGGCCTGTTTTTGGGCCTGATAATCGCTCCAACCGCCGGCATAGACCGTGGCCTTACCATTGCCCTCCATCGCCACAGTGGTTGTGGCCACGCGGTCAAGGAAATCGCGGTCATGGCTGACCAAAAGGACCGTGCCGTCGTAATCGTCCAAGAGTTCCTGCAGCAGATCAAGCGTTTCGATGTCCAGATCGTTGGTCGGTTCGTCCAGCACCAAAAGATTGCTTTCCCGCGCCATCAGTTTGGCGAGCAGCAAGCGCGCCTTTTCCCCACCCGAAAGGGCGCGCACCGGTGCGCGTGCTTGGGCGTCTTCAAACAGAAATTCCTTCAGATACCCCACCACATGTTTGGGCGTGCCCCGCACGAGCACTTGATCCGCTTTGCCTGAGACCCCCATCGTGGGATCGGAGGTGAGATTTTCCCAAAGGCTGCGCTCTGGGTCAAGCTGTTCGCGGGTCTGGTCAAAGACAGCTGGTACAAGGTTTGTGCCCTGTTTCACCTCGCCCTGATCCGGCGCGACCTCCCCCATCAGCATTTTCAAAACCGTGGTTTTACCAACCCCGTTTGGACCGACAAAGGCAACCCGATCCCCGCGTTGAATGGTGAGTGAAAAATCTTTTATAATTGTTTGATTTGCATAAGATTTATCTATTTTTATCGCATCGATTACTTTGCGTCCTGATTTTGGACCAGAGGCGAGTTCCATGGCGGCGGTTCCTTGGCGACGGATCATCGCCGCGCGCTCTGCCCTGAGGTCTTGGAGCGCGCGCAACCGGCCTTGGTTCCTTTTGCGTCTGGCACTGATTCCTTCCACGGCCCAGCGGCCTTCGGATTTGATTTTGCGATCCATTTTATGGCGCTGAATGTCCTCTTCTTCCCAAAGCTTGTCACGCCAGCTTTCAAAAGCGTCAAAGCCTTTCTCGTTGCGTCGAACCAAGCCGCGGTCAATCCAAAGCGTGGCGCGTGTAAGCGTGTTTAGAAACGCGCGGTCGTGGCTGATGAGAACAAAGCCTGCTTTGGTCGATTTTAATTCTGCTTCGAGCCATGCAATGGCTTCAATATCAAGATGGTTCGTAGGTTCGTCCAGTAACATCAATTCGGGGGCTTCGGCCATTAATTTTGCGAGTGCTGCGCGGCGGCGTTCGCCCCCTGATGCCGTAGCAACGGGGCGGGAGGGGTCAAACTTCAGACCCTCTGCTGCGCGCTCTACGCGGTATGCTTCGCCAAGCTCCAAACCGCTCGCGGCGTAATCGCCCAATGTGGCATAACCTGCCATGGTCGGATCCTGCTCCATATAGCCGACAGATGTCTGTGGAGGAAGAATTCGGGTGCCTGTGTCTGCTTCTACGAGACCGGCCATTACTTTCATCAGGGTGGATTTACCTGATCCGTTACGCCCCACGAGCGCGACGCGGTCGCCGGGTTGTACAATGAGGCCTAGCCCGTCAAAGACCGGATTTCCCCCAAAAGTGAGCGAGATATCAGAAAGTTGTAAAAGTGGGGTCCGCGCCATATCCGGCGCTTACGATGCTCAAGGCGAAAGGTCAAGAAAGCGCACGCAAAAGACGTTTTCTTGCAGGTGGTATCATCCCGATTTCTACGCCGGTGAAAACATGCAGCGTGTTCATATGCGTGTCCACGACAGCATGGTCACTGACCCAGCCTCCCATCATCAGATAGGTTCTCAGAAGCGGGGGCATGCGCTGCAGAGCTTGTTTCATGTCTGGTTTGTGCCTGAGGCGGGCTGCGTATCGCACCACCTTAGGAGCCTTGATCCGCGGCAACCAGCGCTCGGGCGCAAGGTGATTATCGCGCAGCATCGCAAAGGCATCGGCAT
>RGTL01000257.1 GCA_010025385.1 Gammaproteobacteria bacterium
TGTCACGGTCTCGCGCTCGGGAGCCCGACCCGGTTCGGGCACATGGCCGCCCCGCTTGGGTATTTTATTCAACGCACGGGGGCAGACTGGCTCGCCGGCACGCTCGTCGGAAAACCAGCGGCGGTGTTCACATCCTCTTCGACACAACACGGCGGGCAGGAATCCACGCTTTTGTCGATGATGCTGCCACTTCTCCATCACGGCATGCTGATCTGTGGGCTGCCTTTTACCGAGTCGGCACTAAACGAGACCACCAGCGGAGGTACACCCTATGGCGCCAGCCACGTTGCCGGTAGTCGTAATCAGCACCCCGTTACTCGCGATGAAACCACGCTGTGTCGGGCACTGGGCGCGCGTCTGGCCGAGACGGCAAAAGCGTTAAGAACAGCGTAGCGCCTAGTTTCCGAGAAGCCGCGTCGCTAGATCTCTAACAAAGGGTACGGTAAGTCGACGCTGATGAGCGAACGCATGCTCATCGATCTGATCCAACAGGGCAAATAGCGTGTGCGGATCGCGCCGGACCCGGCGGAGGAGATAAGCCGTAACCGCATCGGGGATTTCTATGCCCCTTTGCCGCGCGCGCAGTTGGATGGCGTGAGACAAGTCCTCCTCTGAGAGCGACTGAACCTTCCAGACCCCTCCCGACGCCAATCGGGTGACCAGATCGGGGAGCCTGAATTTCCCCTGACCAGGCGGATATCGTCCCGCGATCAATAAGCGGCCGCCCGATTCGCCCAAAGACTCGTAAAGCGTCAACAATGCCTCTTCCCAAGATGCATCTCCGGCGATCGAATCGGCATCATCCATGCAGACCAGCCCATATGCGGTGAGATCCATGAGCAGTTCCGGCTGGACGCCATCCATGCCGAGGGAAACATAAAAGCTCGCTGCTGACGCCTGCAACATCGCTTTGCAAGTTGCCTGGAGGAGATGTGACTTGCCGGCGCCCTCAGGACCATAGAGAAAGACCACCTTGCTTATGGCCGGATCTGCGATGGACTGCAGAAGGTTCACGACCTCCTGATTTTGTCGGGAGTAGAAATTTTCAAAGGAGGCGCTTTCTTTTAGGCGCAGCGGCAACCGGATTTGCTCTGAGGGGGACATCAGCAAGTGAGGCGGTTAACGCGACTCAAGGCTCAGTTGTATCAACCAGACATACATATAGTGAAAAGCGCTCGCGATGGTGGTAGCCGCAACCGACCACAACACCCAGTCGGTCACAGTACCCAGCCCCACCAAACCCACACGCTCCACCATTACCAGCACCACGAGACTGATCTGCAGAAAGGTATTGATCTTGCTAATGGCGCTGGGCCTCATCTGGATGTCGCCATGAAGGGTGTGCAGAACCAGCACCCCGCCGATTATTCCAAGGTCGCGAAACGCAATCAGCAAAAGTAGCCAGAACGGTAAATCGCCTGAGATCACCAGCATCACATAGGTGCTCACAATGAGCATCTTATCGGCGAGCGGATCAAGCACTGCGCCCAGTCGAGTGACCGAATCAAATCGCTTCGCGATCCAGCCATCCAGCCCGTCGGTGATTCCCGCCAGCAAGAAAATCACAAGAGCTGATCCGTAACGACCATCGCGTAAAAACAGAATCAGTACCGGTACCGCCGCAATTCGCCCAAGCGTTAGCAGATTCGGGATTTGATGGCGTAGGGATAACTGAGACATCGACGTGATCTTCCGTTGAAGCCCTCGCGTACGAAAGGCAAAGCCAAAGAAGACGTCCTTCTGGCTAGGCACATAAGATACCATACCGTCTGACCCTTGCCGCCTCAGACATAGCCGTGACTGACTCCACCAAACCCTCCATCAGTTATCGCGATGCCGGTGTTGATATCGACGCCGGGGACGAATTAGTCGATCGGATAAAACCTCTGGTAAAGAAAACCTGGCGCCCGGAATGCCTCGGCGGGATCGGCGGATTCGGTGGTTTATTCGAAGTCCCGACCGACCGCTACCAACAGCCCGTGCTGGTCTCCGGTACGGACGGCGTGGGCACCAAACTCAAATTAGCCTTCGCTTTGGGACAGCATGACACCATCGGCATTGACCTGGTCGCCATGTGCGTTAACGACGTACTCGTGGTGGGCGCAGAGCCTCTTTATTTTTTGGATTATTTCGCCACCGGGAAGTTGTCTCCCGCCCAGGCCGAATCCGTTATCTCAGGAATTGCCTTGGGCTGTGAGCAGGCGGGTGCCGCTCTGATCGGCGGGGAAACGGCCGAAATGCCTGGTATGTATGAGGCGGGCGAATATGATCTTGCCGGCTTTTGCGTGGGCGTGGTCGAAAAAGCCCGCATTATTGACGGGCAAGCCATCAGCCCATCGGATCGCGTTCTGGGGCTTGCGTCGAGCGGTCTACATTCCAACGGCTACTCGCTGGCTCGCGCCATAGTAGACCGTAGCGACGCGCCCTTTGAGCAATCCCTGGGAGGCTCAACGCTTGGTGAAACGCTCCTGACACCCACCCGTATATACGTCCGGAGCATTTTGAACGTGCTGCAGTCGGTCAACGTCAAAGGCATGGCCCACATCACGGGTGGCGGATTGACCGGGAATATCCCGCGCGTGCTGCCCGCCGGTGTCGAGTGTCACATCG
>RGTL01000258.1 GCA_010025385.1 Gammaproteobacteria bacterium
GACCGTTGCGCAGATGACCAAGGGTATTGACTGGTCGCAGTTGGAAGGCATGGTGCTGATGCATCATGGCATCTTCAGCTTTGCAGACGACGCTTACGAAAGTTATCGACGCATGATTGATCTCGTGAGTGCTGCGGAGGAGGCATTTGGTGATGAGCCCCACGCTCAGGATGGTGCGTCCATGCCGATCTCGGCTTTGGAGCGTGCGACGATTCGAAGCGCGGTGAGCGGTATTGCGAAGCGCCCGATGCTGGCAAGTTTTGACGACAGTGGTGCGGCCGGATCTTTTGCCTCGCAAAAGGACGCTGCCGATATTGTGACGCGTGGCCCGCTGACGCCGGATCATGTGATCAGGACCAAGCGCATACCGGCAGTCATCGAGGATGATGTCATCGTATCGGTTGAGAAATTCGCCGAAGAGTACAAGGCCTACTTTGATCGTTACTCAGATGGCTCTCAAACACGCCTTGATTGCGCTCCGCGATGGGCGCTCATACCCGGTAAAGGCGTCGCAGCGTTTGGGCGGCAGCCTAAAGAGCTAAAGATCATTCATGACATCACGCGGCATACGATGGGCGCCATCAGGCGAGCTGAGCGAATCGGTGGATGGCGAGCTCTGCCGGAACGCGATGTTTTCGAGGTCGAATACTGGGAACTGGAGCAAGCGAAGCTCGGCAAAGGCGGTAGCGACCTAGAGTTCGAAGGGCGTTGTGTGATGATTACGGGCGGCGCGAGCGGTATTGGTCATGCCTGTGCTCATCGGTTTGCCGAGCGTGGGGCGCAGGTTACCGTGCTCGACAAAGAAGATGCTGTTCTCGGCGCTTTTGACTCACCATCAATCACCGGGATGGTCTGCGACGTGACGGATGTCAGTGCTGTGGCGGATGCGGTTGAGAGTGCGGCGTGCCGATACGGCGGTATTGACGTGGTAGTCAGTAATGCCGGAATTTTCTCGCCAAGCAGCTTGATCGAAGAAATGCCCGAAGCAGACTGGCAGCGGTCAATCGATATCAATCTCTCTGGCGCAATGCATGTGGTGCGGGCTTCGATTCCGTTCCTACGTCTCGGTTGGGAGCCGTCACTTGTCTTTATCGGGTCAAAAAATGTGCCCGCGCCTGGACCGGCAGCAGGCGCCTACTCGGTCGCCAAGGCAGGGCTGATGCAGCTGGCTCGGGTGTTGGCGTTAGAGGTTGCCAATGACGGTATTCGAGTGAATACGGTGCATCCGAATGGCGTTTTTGATACGGCCATTTGGACGGATGAGGTCTTGCAGGCGCGCGCGTCTCATTACGGTATCACGGTAGAGCAATATCGTAAAAACAATCTGCTGCAACGCGAGGTCAATTCAATGGATGTCGCAGAGATGGTGTGTGCCATGGCCGGCAGCGCCTTCCGATGCACGACCGGCGCGCAGGTTCCCATCGATGGTGGAAACGACCGCGTGCTTTAATGACGGCAGATTGAGCACTTTTGAATAGGAATGGGTTAGTTTCATGAGCAGCATGCGCCAACGTTTTCAAGAAATACTCGCGCCGGCAGAGATCGCTCTAGACGGAGCAAACCGTTGGGATGTCCAGGTTCATAACGAGGAGCTTTTTTTGCGGCTCGCTAAGGACGGCACGCTCGGTTTAGGCGAAGCCTACATGGACGGCTGGTGGGATTGCGACGCGATTGACGAGATGATCACCAGAGCTTTTCGCGCGGGCCTCGAGGATAAAATTCGAAACAACTGGCGCTTCCTTGTATACCTGATCGGATCGCGGTTATTCAATAGACAGAGTCGTGCCCGAGCGTTTCAGGTAGGGGAGCAGCACTACGACATCGGTAATG
Source organism: Gammaproteobacteria bacterium (assembly GCA_010025385.1). Taxonomy (GTDB): domain Bacteria; phylum Pseudomonadota; class Gammaproteobacteria; order Arenicellales; family UBA868; genus UBA868. The sequence continues at coordinate 1,831 of RGTL01000258.1, forward strand.
ATGTCTTTGAGCGTATGCTCGACCCGCACATGAACTACAGCTGTGCGTATTGGGCTAACGCGGAGTCCCTGGAGCAAGCGCAGATCGCAAAGATGCAAATGATCTGCGAGAAGTTACAGCTCGAGGCCGGTATGCGGGTGCTCGATATCGGCTGCGGGTGGGGCGGGCTTTCACGCTGGATGGCTGAGCATCATCAGGTTTCGGTCACGGGCGTGACGGTATCGAAGGAGCAGGCCAAGCTCGCCACCGAGCGCTGTCAGGGCTTGCCGGTGGAGATCATGCTGAAGGATTACCGTGCACTTACCGGACGATTTGATCGCATTGTTTCTGTGGGCATGTTTGAACACGTCGGCCCTAAAAACTATCAAACCTACTTTGAAAAGACCGCATCGCTGCTGGATGCTCACGGTCTGTTTCTTCTTCACACCATTGGAGCGGGGCGCGATGGATACGCGACGGACCGGTGGATAGAAAAATACATCTTCCCGAACGGCGTTCTGCCTCCGGCCCCTGATCTCGCTCGCCATGTAAGCGATTTTTATACCATCGAGGACTGGCATAACTTCGGCGCTGATTACGACCATACGCTCATGGCGTGGTACGAGCGGTTTAATCAGGCGTGGCCCCGGCTGCGGCAAAAATACGGAGAGCGGTTCAAGCGTATGTTTGATTACTATCTACTGGTCTGCGCCGGATCGTTTCGGGCTCACCGATGACGAAATTGCGCTGGCCTGTGCCTCGCATCAAGGCG
>RGTL01000259.1 GCA_010025385.1 Gammaproteobacteria bacterium
CTGTACCACAAGGCGCCGGACTGGCTGGGCCCGAGAGTTTGTGACGAGTTCAACATGCCTTATGTGCTGGCCGAAGCCTCCCATGCACCGAAGCAAAAGCAAGGACCTTGGCACCTGGGTCTTACGCAAGTTGAGCACGCGCTTAATCAAGCTGCCGGTATCCTATCTCTTAATCCAAGGGATCTCGCTTGCATTCAGCCTTTTCTGTCGAATCAAGCCCAGCAACTTATGCTCCCCCCTTTCATTAAGGATGTGCCTGCCCGAGCCGAGCCTAAACAACTGCATAAAAACGCGCTCGCCGCAAAAACCGGATTTGAGGCAGACGTGCCCTGGCTTATTACCGTGGCAATGATGCGGCCTGGAGACAAGCTGCGTTCCTATACGCTGCTCGCTGAAGCATTAAAGCCTTTACGCGAGCAGCCTTGGGGCCTAATTGTCATCGGCGATGGAGACGCGGCCCAAGATGTTCGCAAAGCCTTCGAGCCACTCAATGACCGGGTCTTCTTCGCTGGCGCCCTTGAACCCGATGACATGTGCTCCTTTCTTGATGCCGCGGACCTGTTCGTGTGGCCAGCGATCAACGAGGCTTTCGGCATGGCACTGCTGGAGGCGCACCGCCAGGGGCTGGCCGTTGTGGCGGGTCGTACCGACGGCGTGGCGACTGTCGTTCAGAGCGGCCTTACCGGCGAGCTCGTGGATTCAGGTGATGTCGCTTCGTTCTCGCAGGCAATCGCCGCATTCCTGCGGGATCCCGCGCGTCAGAAGCGCGCCGGCCAACAGGCCCGGGAGAAGTTTCTGCGCGATCACGGATTCGAAACCGCCTCCAAGCGAATACACTCGTTCCTGGAGGCTTTGATCTAAGTTGAGTCATCTTCTATTTATCCGCCACGGGCCTACACGCTGGAACGAAACCGGTCGAATTCAAGGCCGAACGGACATGCCCTTGAGCGAGGCGGGTCGAAAAGCCGTTTCCTCCTGGCGATTGGATGCCCGCTTCGATGGATGGCGCTGTTTTTGCAGCCCCTTAGGGCGGGCGCGTGAAACGGCCGCGCTGATGCAATTAGAGCCCGATGCGGAGATAGAGGCCCTACAGGAGATGCAGTGGGGTCAATGGGAGGGACACACGCTCCGCTCCTTGCGTGCGATGGATCCGATGGCGTTTACGCGAAACGAAGATCGAGGCCTGGACTTCAGACCCCCGGGCGGGGAAAGCCCCCGCGAGGTACGATCCCGACTCCATGCATGGATCACGACCCTGACTGAGAGCCAGTTACCCGCTATCGCTGTCTGTCACAAAGGCGTGCTTCGTGCAGCACTGAGCCTCGCCACGCAGTGGGATATGAAGAACGATCCACCTGAAAAACTGCGGGACGCTACCGCGCACCTTTACCGAATCGACCAGGGTCATCTGTCCGTAGAAGAACTCAACATTCCATTGACCGCTACGCCCCAACCAAGCCATGACTAGAACACGGGCCCGCGATCTTGGCCTGAGACTTCCGGGAAAACCAGGCAAACATAACGCGATTACCGATGTGCCGGGCGTCGAGGTGGGTTTTACTACCCTCATCAAGGGTGATGGTCCTCTCAAGGTAGGCGAGGGCCCTATCCGGACCGGCGTCACAGCCGTATTGCCTCGTGGTCACCATCCGGTTCCGCAACCGGTATGGGCCGGGGCACACCGATTCAATGGCAACGGCGAGATGACCGGCACCCATTGGATTAGCGATGGCGGTTACTTTCTCGGACCCATTCTCATTACGAACACCCATAGCGTCGGCCGGGTGCATCAGGCCGCTGTGCAGTGGATGATCGATACCTACCCAACACATTGGGGAAATGAGCATCTTTGGGCTATGCCCGTGGTGGCGGAAACGTATGACGGTATGCTCAACGACATTAACGGGCTACACGTGACTGAAGCCGATGCACGTGACGCATTGGACCGGGCATCCACCGGGCCGATAGAAGAAGGCAACGTGGGTGGCGGTACTGGCATGATCTGCTACGAGTTCAAAGGCGGCACCGGCACCGCATCAAGGCAGGTGCAGATTGGACGCTCAACCTATCATCTCGGTGCTTTGGTTCAGGCCAATCATGGCAGGCGTCAAGACCTGCGCATCCTGGGCGTGCCGGTGGGACAGCATCTTGTAGAGAACACCATGCCGCGTGACGGAGAGTCCGGATCCATAATTGGGCTCATTGGCACCGATGCGCCGTTGATGCCTCATCAACTGCAACGCCTTGCCCGGCGAGGCGCACTCGGTATGGGCCGCGGCGGCACCAGCGGCGGAAACGGATCCGGCGATATTTTTCTCGCTTTCAGTACCGCTAATGCGACTCCCATATCTGCCATGGGTGCCGAGAATGAGCACTTCAAGTGGGTAGGGGATGACCTTTGTGATGGCCTGTATCAAGCGGCCGTTGAATCGATAGAAGAAGCGGTCATAAACGCGCTGCTCGCGGCACAATCCATGCGCACCGTTAGACCTGCCGGCTTTTCATGCGAGGCCATCGACCAAGAGGCGTTGCTCACACTCCTGCGGCATCACGGCCAGACCCTAGACTAGTTCACTCTGT
>RGTL01000260.1 GCA_010025385.1 Gammaproteobacteria bacterium
ATGGAACGATGTCTGGTTGAGCCCGGCCTTCGCGAGTTGGAATATCGAAGATGAGGTCTGCGCGATCACCGCGCCGATTTTGGCCATGCAGGGCGTTGATGACGAATACGGCACTCTAGAGCAGATTCGACGAATCCACAGTTTATCCCCGAGGGTTGAACTTGCCGAAATTAGCGACTGCCGCCACTCGCCCCATCGCGACCAGCCCGAACGGGTGATCGCGCTATGCCAGCAGTTTTTAACGAGCCTGGATCTCGGCTCATAAGTGAGAGAGCGAGCGCGTGTCGCAATAATTGAGGCATGGGTAAGCGCAACGGCTTTTGAATTAAGTTAAGATTCGAGGCGAGATAGTCACTATAAGATGTTCATATTTAGCGATGTCGGGTTCATTGCAATCCGGTAGCGCATTTTTGCTGTAGTTAACACCTGTAAAACGGAGGAAATCCACAATGATTAAGCACGCCAAGATTTCGGTTATGGCCGCGGCCCTGGCCTTTGTCGGTGCGGCACATGCCGATAGCGTCAAAATCGGTTTTGTCTCGACCTTGACCACGCCGGCAAGCGTGATCGGGCAAGACATCCAGAATTCGGTCGAGCTCGCGCTCGAGCATATTGGCAACAAGATGGGCAATCTCGACGTTGAGTTGTTCATGGAAGATGATGGCTTCAAGCCAGACGTCGGTAAGCAGAAGACCGACAAACTCGTGAAGCAGAACGATGTGGACTTTGTGGCCGGATATATCTGGTCTCACGTGTTGCTGGCGTCCATGAATTCTGTATTGGATGCAGACAAGTTTCTGATCAGCGCGAATGCCGGCCCGTCTCAAATTGCGGGCAAGCGATGTCACAAGAATTTCTTCTCGACCTCCTGGCAGAACGATCAAACTCCGATGGCGCTCGGCGAGCATTTGAATAAGATCGGTGTAAAGTCTATTTACATCATGGCTCCGAACTATGCCGCTGGAAAGGACATGGTGGCTGGCGTTGAGTCCACCTTCAAAGGCGACGTAAAAGGAAAGGACATGACGAAGTGGGGTGCCGATGCGCAGCTCGACTTCTCCGCGGAGCTCGCGAAGGCAAAAGCGTCGGGTGCTGAGGCCATCTTTGTCTTTTATCCGGGCAAAGCAGGTCCGGCCTTCATTAAGCAATATCAGCAGGCAGGACTTCAGTCCGTGCTGCCGCTCTACAGTGTCTTTACGGTGGACGCCATTGCGCTACCGAGACTGCAGAAAGCAAATCTTGAGGGCGTGCTGGGTTCAAAAAATACTCAGACATGGTCTCCGGATCTCGATAATGCTGCCAATAAAAAGTTTGTAAGCGCCTATATGGCCAAACACGGGGGCTATCCCTCTTTTTACGGCGCGCAAGCCTACGATTCGATCATGCTGATCAAGAGCGCGGTAGAGGCGGTGAACGGCGATCTGTCAAATAAAGACGCGGTTCGCAACGCACTTCGGGCCGCGAACTACGACTCGGTTCGGGGCCGTTACACCTACGGAAACAACGGCATGCCCATCCAGAACTTCTATCTCCGCGAAGTCACCAAGGATAGCGAAGGCCGCTGGACGACCAAGGTGGTTGAGACGGTCTATACCAATCATCAGGATCGGTACGCGAAAGACTGCAGCCTGTAGCACTGCAGCCCGCCGCTAAGTTACTCACGTCGACTCCGGCCCGAAACTAGGGCCGGAGTCGACGTTTTATTTCTACGCGTATCAGGGAACCGGCGTGGACTGGAACCTATTCATCGCCCAGTTAATGAACAGTGTTCAGCTGGGCCTGCTTCTTTTTCTCTTGGCGTCCGGTTTGACGCTGATTTTCGGAATCATGGACTTTATAAATCTCTCCCATGGTTCTTTCTACATGATGGGCGCTTATTTCTGCGGCTCAGTGGTTGCCCGCACCGGCTCTTTTTTGGCGGGCGTGATCACGGGGCTTGTTGGCGTCTTTGTGCTGGGGGCGCTGATTGAGTGGTTAATCGCGCGCAAGCTTTATAAAGAGGACCATCTGGATCACGTCCTGGTGACCTTTGGACTCATCCTCGTGATGGATACGTTGGTTCACTTGATATGGGGTCCCTCTGGGCTGTCAATTCCGTTGCCGGATATGTTGAACGGTCAGATTGTCATCGGCACGATCGTCTTTCCGACATATCGGACGCTCATCATCGTGGGTGGGCTTGCCGTCGCTGCAATTCTGTATCTGCTCGTCGCGAGAACACGGCTCGGCATGTTGATTCGAGCGGGGGCGTCAAATCGTGACATGGTGGAATCGCTTGGCATAAATATTGATCGGCTTTTCTTGATTGTTTTCGCAATTGGCGCCGCCATGGCCGGATTTGCGGGCATTCTTATTGCGCCGATTACGGAGGCAACCATCGGGATGGGTAACGACATCATTATTATTGCCTTCGTTGTGGTGATTGTCGGTGGCATTGGCTCTATAAAAGGAGCGTTTTATGCCGCGCTTATCATCGGCGTTATCGATACCATGAGTCGTTCTTATCTTGACGATTTTCTTAAACTGCTGATGGAGCCGCAATTTGCCGAAACGGCAGCACCCGCGATTTCGGCAATGCTG
>RGTL01000027.1 GCA_010025385.1 Gammaproteobacteria bacterium
CGTGTCGGCGCGATCCGAAGCGTCGTCGACCACAACCACCTCATGAATTCCGGCCGCCGCCTTCAACACACTATTCACACACAGGGTAAGGATCGCCGGGTCGGTGTTGTAGACCGGCACCAGAAAAGAGACTCGCATCAGTTAGACAGGGTCTGGTGAGATAAGGATTTATAGAGATTCACAACGGCAGTCACGATGACGGCGTGGAGGGTCTATTCTGAGGCGATCCCAGGATCACTTCAACGAGACGTCGAGCCGGCCGGAACGCCCTCTTATTCCGTCCCGGATACCGCGCATCATCATCCGAATGTTGTTTGATCGCTCGCCAACAAACAACGCGAAAATCAGGAACATCTTCACCAGTCGCAGTACATCGGTGCGCTTCCATCGTTTACTGGGATAGGGTCGACGCCATAAAAGCATGCTGTTTCGGTAGATGTAGTAGTAGCGAAAGGGTCGGTGCACGGGCAGGTAGCGCCACCGTCCCAGCCAGAATCGTGCGGTGCGTTCCCCTAGACCATGCTCCATGACGGCATCACACACACCATAAGATGACCAACCTTTTGCCCCAGCGCGCAAGAACCATTCCGTATCGAGATGATCAATAAAAAGATCAGCTTCCATCAACCCAACCGCCTCAAGCGCCTCACGTGAAAAAAGCGCGCCTGAGGAGATCAGCATATCCGCCGGGATAAGCGCTTTTTGATTCTCACTGCAGTAGCACCGGCGAAAGTTAAGGCCGGCGAACTGAACAAAATAAGAGGGGTGGCCAAGATCGGAGCCCAGATAGCGACTCCCTACGGCGCCCGTCTGAATCCCGTCCTCACGTTGCCTTTGCAGCGCGCGATGCAAAGCGGTCACCATACCCGGGCGCGGGAGACTGTCCTGGTCGAGTATGAGCACCGCCTGCGCACCAAGATCAAGCACACGGCTTAGTCCTTCATTCTGCGCCCAGCCCAGGCCCTGATTGTCCGGAGCGCCAATGAACTGCGCAAACGCGTGCTCTGAAACGATCTCGGCGACATCGGCACAGGCATGAGAGCCGTTATCAATCACCATCACCAGCTCCACCTGCCCTTGTAATCGCCGCAGCTGTTCGGACAGGGTGGCGAGCGATGGCTCGTGGGTGACGATCACCGCCGCCAGGGCGCTTTCGGAATGGAAAAAATCTTTCATCCAAATAACGTTAACGTGTGGTGCATGGGGGCGCACCAAGACTCGTTGGCTATGTACCGGATATCCAAAACGTTATGATACCCGCCCTTCCAAACGCCCACTGGCTCCTGCTCGGCACCCGCATGGCGCTTCTTCGCTTCCGCTCAAAGTCCTCCGTCGGCATCGCGCTCATGATCGGCGCCATGATGATCGTGCCGTTCATGGATGCTCTGGCGAAACTGCTGAGCAGTCGATATCCAGTGTTGCAGTTGGTGTGGGCTCGGTTTTTCTTTCATTTTTTGCTGGTTTTTCCCATTGCCTGGGTCCGACATCGCGGGCACGTGTTCCGGGCGCCACGGCCGGTGTTACAGATCGGGCGCGGCCTATGCCTAATGGGCGCGACCCTTTGTTTTTTCGGCGCCATCCGCACTATTCCTCTGGCCGATGCAATCGCGTTGATCTTTTTTGACGCGGTTCTGGTCGTCCTACTGTCTGCGCTATTGCTTAACGAGCGCGTTCCCACGGGCCGGGCAATCGCGTCGGTGCTTGGCCTTGTCGGTGTGGTGCTGATTGTCCAGCCGGGATTTGGCAACTTTCAATGGGAGAGTCTACTCGCGTTGGCCGCGGCCTTTTTTTTCGCGCTTTATTTTTTGTCGACGCGACTGCTCAGCGGCAATACGCCTCCGATCGTCATGCTGGCCTGGCAAGGCGCCGGGGGTTTCGTTGTGATGAGCGTGCTCGTGCCGTTTATCTGGGTCACCCCAAGCGCCTTGGATCTTGGTTTGATGATGGCTCTGGGCATGATCGGCGCGGCCGGCCACCTGCTTTTGATTCGCGCGTTTGAGTATGCAGAGGCGTCCCTGCTGGCGCCGTTTCTTTATACAGAAATCGTCATGCAGGTCCTGCTGGGCTATTGGCTTTTTGGTGACCTGCCCAACCGCTGGGCGGTCGGTGGTATCGCGATCATTGTGGCCGTCGGCGTCTACCTGTCGCTTCGTCCCGGCCACAAAAGCGGCTAACCGCTTTTTTTGAGCCCTTACTCCGAGTGCTCGGTGAGCGGTACCGAGAGATAAACGCCAAACTCCGCAGCCACATCGCAACTCACGCGCGCATGCACCCGGCCCTGCCGATCCAGAAAAGACTGGCTGTCAGTGACCGGAAAAATCCCTTCGTGCCAGATTCCGGGGTGGATATAAAGGCCACGACTGCCATCGCACCAAAGAGCGATCACCTGCTCTGGCTGCAGGTCATCGCCGGGCAGCGCCACCGGCACAACGAAAGGCTTTCGCTGCTGCGGAAAAAATAACTGTCCTCCGTCAGGATGATAGTTGAGGTGCCAGAGAATCACCTGCGAGCGTTCGCAGGTTTTCTCATCGGTGCGTGCAGTGGCCGGGTCCGACGTGGACCAACCCAACACATAGTGGCCCGAAACCGCATCGTTTCGGCCATACAGCACGTCACCGTGCCAGTCACCGAAAAAAGTGCCTTCGACCCAGCCTCCCTCGTTGCCGCTATCCTCATCGACCGGTCGCCACCCAGATGCCGGCCAGCGCACGATTTCAATATCAACGTCTTCAGGGCGCTCGACCAAAGTGCCATAACCCTCAACGGTTTCTGGTGAGGCAATCACCAAGGGCACCGGGTACAACGGATAAAACGGCTTGCTCTTGGGCTCGAAAAGATAGTCAGGCGCATTGCCCATCATAGGTTATTACCTCTTTCGTGCTCGGCGGGGTGAGGAGGCTCGGGCCGGCGCAAACAGTTTGACATCGGAGTATTTGAACACGGGGATCAGAATCATGCCCGCAACAAAACCCCCTATGTGTGCAAACCACGCAACGCCGGGGCCGTCGCCGGCCGCGAGCGAGCTGATTATCTGGAGTCCAAACCAAATCAGCAGCACGATGCCGGCCTTCAGTGAAACCGTATGAAGATAAAAGCCGAATGGAATCGCGACCAGCACGCGGGCATGCGGATAGAGCAACAGGTATGCGCCCAGTACGCCGGAGATCGCCCCACTGGCCCCAATCATCGGGATTGTGGATTCAGGGTCGGGCAGGGCCTGAGCAAAGACGGCGGCGATGCCGCATACCAGGTAAAAGACAATAAATCGCGCATGGCCCATGGCATCCTCGATGTTGTTCCCAAAGATCCACAGGTAGAGCATATTTCCACCCAAATGCATGAGTCCGCCATGAAGGAACATGGACGAAAAAGGAGTCAGAGCGGGGTCTATCCACTCGAGCTCCGGCGCAAGCCGCGCGTGATCCAGAATAACCGCCGGGATGACGCCCAGAGCGTAAATTGCCGCTTCTTCTCGAGCGCCCAGAGACATCTGCCATAAAAACGTCAGCACGCAAAGCGCGATCAGCCCGATGGTCACTATCGGCGTGATCCGGGTCGGGTTGTCATCGCGCAAGGGAATCAAGAAAACGCTCCGGTTATCAATCGCGGCGACGCATCGCCCGCCTCTTCTAGAACCAATTCAGGCCTTCCGCGAGAAGATACACGACGCTAATGATCGACAGTCCTGAACCCCAAAACACCATCCACTGCTGTCGAAACCGTCTAGCCAGAATAACCAGAATGATACCGACGACGATGCCGTAGATCGATGTCAGCACCATCATGTCGTCCGTAACGGTCGAGGCACCGACGGCTTCATCAATCCGATAGCGTGTCAGAGACATTGCATTTGCTCGCTCAGGCCCGTGGGGCGTGCCGCGCTTTTAGTAGCCGCTGAAATCAGCACCTCAGGGTCACCCCAAATTTCGACCGATTCTCGCGCTCGGGTGATCCCGGTATAGATCAGTTCTTTCGAGAGCACGCGAGAATTTTTAGCCGGCAAAATAAAGAACACGCGGCGCGCCTGTGAGCCTTGTGCCTTGTGGGTTGTAATGGCATACGCGGGCTCATACTCGGGCAACCGGTTCAAACTGTACCGCATGACCTTACCATCAAGTCCGGGAAAAACCGCTTGCAAGCCAGACGATGTGGCTCCACTGACCACGATTCCAATATCGCCGTTAAAAAGACCCAGGCCCGGATCATTCCTCGTGAGCATCACAGGCATGCCGGGAAAAGCCGAAAAACTGGACTGCTTTGATCGGCGACGCAATCGCTCCACCATATACGCGTTCACGGCCTGCACGCTCTGGGGCCCGTGACGATGCGCGCAAATAACCATCACCTCGCCCAATCGGGAGAACTGCTCCTCGACCGGCGCCCCGGCTCCTGAAGCATCCATCAACGACTCAAAAAACGGGTAAAGACGCTCGTTTAGGTAAAAATTAAAGCGCTCATCATCAGCCACGTCCAGAAAAGATACCGACCCCTCATTCTGTTCAGCTAGCGTCTTAGACACCCCGGTCGCATCGCCGGAGCAAATCACGCGTGCTAAATGTGCGATCGGGCTGTCGGATCCAAAGCGCCAGTTGTGACTCAATGGCGCCATGCCGCCAGCCCAGATCCCGCTGTCCGCCGCGCGACACATATCCCCGAGAACAGCGCCAGCCTCCACAGAGGCCAACTGATCCCGATCACCCAAAAGGATCACTCGGGCATCATCGGGCAAAGCCTCAAAAAGACGAACCATCAGCGCCAAATCCACCATGGACGCCTCATCGATAATGACAAGGTCACAGGGCAATCGCCGGTGCGCTCCGTAACGAAACGCCCCGCCCGGTTGCCAGCCCAGCAATCGATGAATAGTCACGGCATTTGCAGGGAATGCCCGAAAGGACTCGGTGTCGTCACCGGCGTGGTCCACCAGTGTTTCGCGCAGGCGGGCGGCCGCTTTTCCCGTCGGCGCACAAAGCAAGGTGCGCTCCGGCAGCACCGAGGTGTGACTCCACATGAGCGGCAGAATGCGCCTGACCGTTGCCGTCTTTCCCGTACCGGGACCGCCGCTGATGATAGCGATACGATGGTCGAACACAATGCGCGCCGCCTCCCGCTGGCTCTGGGTATTCTCGTCATCACCAAAAACAGCGTGTAGTGTGGTCAGAGACGGTACTCGCTTTACATCCTGCATCGGCCGTATCGACCGATCGACCAGCAGCCTCGCCAAGCGCCGCTCAAGATCAAAGTATCGATGCAGATAAAGACTCCCCTGCGTCTTCACCAGTATCGTCTTTTGCGTGCCGTCTCCGACCAGAGGAGAGTCGTCCAGCATGCGGTGCCAGTCCTCTGCCAATGGCGAAAGAAGATCAACCTCATCCCCAAAAACAGCCTGCCCCGAAAATCGGGACAGCTCTACGCGAATCTCGCCTGACAACGCCCGCTCGGCAGCGAGGGCACCCGCCAGAATCACCGGTTCGCAAGCGGCAGGATTCAGGCGCGTCAGCAGATCAGCGAAATAATAGGACACATCGCTGAGCGCCCGGCTGCGCCTGGCCGCGCGCATGGCGGACCAGAACTCAGCCATGGGAGCCCTCCATCAAGGCCGTCAGGTCGCTCACCAATTCGGCCGGAGGACGATCAAAGAACACGCCTGAATCATGCGCCTGTGGCGTCATGCCACGAAGAAAAAGGTAAAAAACGCCCCCAAAATGACGGTCGTAGCGATAGTCAGGAAGAACGCGTTCCAGCCAGCGGTTCAGCGCCACGGTATAAATAAGATACTGCAACGTGTATTGCGACTGTACCATCGCCTCCGCTAGCCGCGAAGGCGCGTAGTCCGGGAAGTCACTACCCAGAAAATTTGATTTGTAGTCCACGAGGTAAAAGCGACCGTCCGATTCAAATACCAGATCAATAAAGCCCTGCATGAATCCAGCCGGCGGCGCAAAAAAATCATTCTCTGATGCCTTACGCAGAGCAGGATGCGCACTATCGACGTGACATCTGAGCACCTGTGCCCACTGCATATGATCGAAGGCATCCGTTTGAAAACAAAATGCCATCTCGTCAACGCGATGCCTGCGATCAATCGCGTTGAGCTTTAGGCCACGGGTGTTAAGAGGCGCAGACAGCACGGTCTGCAGCATCTGCATCACGACCGGGGTCCATTTATCCTCAAAACCAAATTCATTAAGCGTCTGACGGACAATCAATCGCTGTGCATCCACCGAATCGGGACCGAAATCAATCAGCTCAAACATCCGATGCAGACACGTACCGGCACGAGCCCCACGCGGAAATCCAAAGAAACTTTCACTGTGAGAAGGCGCGCCGAACGTCGGGGAGCGATCATGGTCCGGCAGCGACGACTCATGCCCGGTGGCGAGCGCACTAAAGCTGCTAAGCCGCCAACTCCGGTCAATCGCCCGACTGGCCGGACGGGCACTCAGCGCCGGCAGGGCCATGGCAACCGCGGCGTGCTTGCGTTCGCTTTTTTCATCCAAAGCAAGCACTTCTATTGCTCCACCGGATCGTGAGGCCAGAGCGGTCAGGGCGCCCTCCAGATCGATGTCGGACAACGTCGCGAAATGACGCTCAAGCTCGCTCAGCCGCTCCGGGGGTGCGTCCACTTTTTCACGATGAAGCAACCAGGCAAGTGCTGACTTTGCCGCGCCTGTGATGCCGCCCCAGGCGAGGTAGCATCGACTCTCTGCACGGGTTAATCCTACGTAGAGCAGGCGCACGTTCTCAGCAAGCCGCTCTACCTCGGCGCGTTCTTTATGTGCATCCAATGCCTCGGTGCCAAGATCGACACTCGTCCGGTTCTCGTTTGAGGGATCGTGGAAAAATACGCATCGGTCTTCCGCGGCGCTGCTGCCGCTGTCCCAGGCAAACGGCAGGAACACCACAGGATACTGAAGACCTTTACTGGCGTGAATAGTCACGATTCGAACCCGGTCTTCATCGCTATCCAGGCGCAAGAGGCTCTCGTCTTCTCCAGCCGGCGGATCCGCCCGCACGGTGGCCAACCAATTCAGCAGCGTCGACATTTCATGATGCTGCTCGGCGGCTGCTTCGATGCGCTCAGACAGGTGAATGATATTGGTCAGGCGCCGGTCGTTATCTCGATGGCGATTGAGTCGAGAGAAAATACCCTCGGCGGAAACCATCTTGCGGAACATTTTCATGAACCCGCTTTCCCGCCAAATCTCATTCCATTCATGAAAGCGATCCAGCGTCTGATCCCAGCCGGCCAGGTCCTGCTCCAATGCCTGCAAACCAGGGAGGTCGTACCCCATAAGATCAGTCAACAGGGCGGCTCGGATTAATGCCTCCCGACGGGGATGAGCCACCGCCTGCAGCACCCGCTCGAGCTCCATGGCTTCGTGCGTCTGATACACACTTTGCTGGCCCTGACGAACGCAGGGAATATTCGCCTGATTAAGCGCTTGCTGAATGATCTGGCCCTCGACATGACTGCGAACCAGGATCGCGAGATCCCTCGCTGTCAGGTCACGCCCATTGAGCGTTTTACCGCCGCTCAGTAGATCGCTGATCTCGCTCGCCACAACGCGGGCGATCGCCTCGCGAGTAGCGCCCTTCGACAGGTAAGTGGATTCGTCGTCTCGAGCGATATGCCACACCACAAGATCACCCGATCGCGTATCACCCGACAGCGCCGGCGCCTCAGAGACTGCGATAGCATCATCAAAAGCGATCTGATCAAAGACAAAACTTGAGGATCTATCGAGGTGGGAAAAGACGGCGTTGACGGCATCCACGAGGCCTTTGCAGGCCCGATAGTTCGCTCGAAGCGTATGGCGGGCGCTGGCGTCCCCGCGAGCACGAAGGTAGGAAAAAAGATCAGCACCCCTGAAAGAATAAATAGCCTGCTTGGGGTCGCCCACCATAAAAACTGGAAGCGTATCGTCGCCATACACGGCTCGGAAAATTCCGTATTGAACGGGATCGGTATCCTGAAACTCATCGAGCAGCGCGGCTTGAAACCCGGCTTGCAGTTGGCTTCGAAGCACGTGCTCGGCGTCTGCTTCAAGGGCCGCCTTTAGGCCTAGCAGAAGATCATCGTAGCTTTGCAGCCCCAGCGTTCGCTTACGCTCCAAAAGGGCTGCGTCCGCTCGCTGCCGCAGCACGCTTGCCCAGTACACAAAATACTCCCGGCATGCGTTATTGTGAACGTCGAGCGCATCCAGAAAAATCCCCATCTGCCCAAAGAACGGATGCTCGGGCGCCACGCCTCCTTTGCGCACGGCGGCGCCTGAAGACAAAAATCGTTGCGTAAGCTTTTCAAGGTAGTCAAGCGCTTTGACCTTGGGGAACTCAACCGAAGCGTCTGAGAAAAAATCATCCAGATCCACCAGCCACTTCTGCACGCTGGAAGGTCTATATCGATTTCGATTCAGGGAGGCATTTGGATCCAGCAGTAACGACGATATCGTGTCACGAGACGACCGCCATTCTTTTACAAGAGTCGAAAAAGCATCCGTCAGCGCATTATCGAAAGGCTCAGCAGCAGCCGAGTCTTGCTCGCCCACCACCTTAAGAAATGGCTTTGCCACAAGCGGTCGTAGCAGCGCGCCAAGATCATCAGAATGCCTCAAGCCTTTGTAAGCGGCTAGCCAGCTTGACCAGGATCGACTCGCCGAATACATCTCGGTCCGCCAAAGGTCGTCAACCACCTCCGAAAAAAGCGCCTGCTCGTCGGCGAGGCGCTCGGTTTCGAAAGCACCAGCGCTCTGAAACGCATAGTCGCTCAGAACCCGCTCGCAAAATCCGTGAATAGTGAACACAGCAGCCTGGTCAAAATAAGCAAGTGCCCGCTGCAGTTTTCGAAGATCCTCATTGGGTGCGACGCTTCGCGCGAGCAGAGGGGATATCAGCGGATGGTCCTTGGCGTCTTTATTCTTGAAGGCGGCCACCGCGGTCTCCAGCGCCTCGCGTAGTCGCTGCTTGAGCTCACCGGTCGCGGCGCGGGTATAGGTCACCACCAGCACATTCGGCACCAACACATCCGCCTCAAGGATCAGTCGAAGATACAGCGCAGCGATCGTCCACGTCTTGCCCGTGCCGGCCGCGGCTTCGATCAGGTGGCTACCTCGCAAGGTCACCTCGAAGGGATCCAGAGGGTGCATCCTGCTCACGCCCTCATCTCCATGGCGGCGAGAAGAGGCTCCGTGACCAGGCGGGCCAATAACGGGAACTCGCCGTCGAGGGCGGTTTCGATCTCATGGCGAAAAGCGAGCGAGAAATAGGGATCTGTGGATTCCGCGCGCGCTCGAGCGAACTCGGAGCCTAACCACTCCCCATAGGCCGCTTTTAGATCTCTTTTTTCGGCCCATTTAAAAGCGCTACGCGGGAAAAAAGCGAGCGGCCGAACCATACCCTGCGAATACAGATCCACCAGGCGGCCGAGCTCTGTTGGCGCGTCGATGGTTGACGATAGCGTGACTGTCTCATCAGGGCTGATCACAAGGGTAGGCGCCGCCTGGCGGTCCGGATCCGTATTCAATAGAAGGTGTCGGCACCATGCGTCCAGCATTGTCCAGGGGTTTAAACGATCGGCGAACCATAAAATTTGCTGACCTTCGAAAATACCGTCGAGCTCGCCGATAACCTGCCATTGCGCTATTGGGCTTTTCAAAGACAGCGTTTGGCCACGACCCTCTTTCATCAGCGGTTTTAGCCTGAGACAAACGGATGTTGCGCTCGCCCAGATCGTCTCGCCCGCTACCTCGCCCGCCGGACCCGCCGGCATGAGACCGCTGTGCTTGGCGTAGTCGAGAAAATCCACTTTTTCTGAGCCCTCGAGTTGTCCGATAACTGCTCGACGAAACAAGGCTCGCTTTGAGCGGTAGTTAAGGTGCATGGGCTCACGGATAGGTAGAAATCCGGCGCTCGTCTCCAAGCGAACGTTCAGTCGATCCCGAAGCAGCGCTCTAGCGGGATTGGCCAAAAAATCAAAGAGGCGATCAATGGACAGTTCGCCCGGCTCCAGTGGCGACAGCGTCTGCGCAAATAAGGGTGTGCGGTCGCAAAGATCCTGAGTCGAGCCGGGGGCCATTTCATCGGCATAGCTGAATAAATCCGATGCCGGATCAAAATATCGACGGCTGAAGGGCTGCAACGGATGTTGAATGATTCGCGCCCCGGTGCTCGCCTGATCCGCCTTCAAAACTGAGGTTGCCTTCAGCAGTTCATCCACCACATTCGATGGCGGCTGCACACTATCGTCCCGGGAATTGGCGCCTGAATAACTCACATAGAGCCGCTCCCGCGCAGACATGACCGCCTCAAGAAAGGCAAAACGATCGTCGTCCCGACGGTTGCGATCTCCCGGTCGCGGCCTGGCCGCCATCTGATCAAGGCCGTGATGATTTTCCCGACCGGGAAAATCGCTGGCGTTCATGCCAACCAGACAGACCAGTTTTGCTGGTAAACATCGACCCGATGCCAGACTCGAGAAAGTGACTCCCCCACTCATGAAACGGCCACCGGCCAGATCCGTCGTTTTTCGCCGGAGTGCATCTTTGATCACGACGAGCGGCAGCACCTCATCGGAGTTGGCCGTCTGCCCGTCTCTGGCCAGCGACGCCAGCGCGTGGCGAAGACGAATGAGCGCATCACTCTCCTGTGCGGAGAAAAGGAAAAATTCGTCAATAACGTCATTTAGGAAAACTATCCATTGCGACAATGATCGATCGACACTCATTCGGCCCTGAAGGGCAATCACGGCTTCAATGAAGGTCCGCCAATGCCCCAACAACTCGGCCGAAGATGAATCGCCCGGCGCCAGAGGCAAGATTCCGTCTACGGTTTCGGTACCCTCGCCCAGACCAAAACCGAGCAACATCCGATCTGTGCCGCCCCGCCAGGTATGGGTTGGATCAAGCGCCATGCCGAGAGCATCAAGCGACGCCTTATCCGCACCCCAGACAATGCCCAACTTTCGAATCCAGGTTTCGATCTGATCGACATCCGCCTCGTCAATCGCGAATCGTGAGCGAATAAAGGGAAAATCCAGCAACGCATGAACACGTCGTGCGTCGAGGCGCGTATCCGCTATCGCCATCAATCCGTCCACCGCCCGAATGAGGGCGTTTTCCTTTAGGACACCGCCCTCAGCAAGCGTCCAGGGAATGGAACGATTTCCGGCTGCCGAGCCAAAGATGGCCGAAATCGCCGGGGCATAGTCAGCAAGCTTTGGGATCAGCACCCGCACGTCGGCAGGATACAAATGAGGGTCCTGCTCGAAAGCGTCAAGCAGCTGATCGTGAAGAACCTCAATCTCTCGCATCGGGCTATGGCATACGTGGACCTCGACTGAGCGATCACTCAGGAGACCTGGCTCAGGCCCTTGCCAATCTTCGTTGAGTTCAACAATGTCTGCCTGAATGCAGCCCAGCATCGTGGTTCTCTCAGGCGTAAGGTAGGTCTCGCGCTCAACTGCCTGAAGGGTCATAAGCTGCGACAGATACTGACGCCCTACGCGGCCCATGGCGGCAAGGAGTCGGTTGCCGGTATCGAGGAAGGGTTCAATAGCCTCGCCCTCAGAGGCGATCAGTCTCGCCCGCTCGCGATCGCTCACGATGTCGGCCCAGAATCCTGCGCTGAAATTCAAGTGATAAACATGGACCTCGGTATGACGCGCCAACTGCGCTGCCCAGTCGAGAAACGCCGGAGACAGTCCGGATAAGGCAAACAACGAAAAGCGCCGAGGCAACTGCTCGCTCGTGTGAATATCGCCCTCGAGTTTTTCGTAGAGCTCGCCACGTAACTGCAGCCAGTGACGGGAATCTCCAGTTTTGACAAGTCGATTCCATAAGGCGCCCTGCCACTCTCCCGATGCACTTTCCTCCCAGGTCGAAATCCAATCGGGACGAAAGACTAAGTATTGCTCGTACAGTCTTCCCATCTGCCGCGACAACTGCCAAGCTCTTAATGGGTCTGTCGATTGCAGATAACGCCTCAAGGGCTTGTGTGATTCAACAAATGCTGAATCCTGAAGCACTTTGAAGACTCGCCACGACAGCACTTCGGAGGAAAAGGCGTTGGTCTCGGGCACGTTCGACAACGTGGCCCGGAAAATCTTCCAGAGCAGTTGTGCTGGCAACAGCCACTGCACATTGGCGCTAATACCAAACGCCTGGGCTAACCGAAGCGTTAGCCACTCACTCATCGCGGATCCGGGCACTGCGATGATTTCGGGACTCAGAATCGACCCCGTTGGCCTGTTCAGATTATTCGCGAGTTGATCGGCAAGATCCTCAAGTCGATTGGCGTGGTAGAGAAAAAGCATCCGAAACAAACTGATGGGTAACCTGCGTTTTATTATGCTCACCTGACAGGCTCATTGCGCGACCCTGAGCATGACCACTTTATGAAGCCAATCCCGGTCCCCGCCCACAAAAAATGGCGCCTTGCGGCGCCATTTTTCTGCTTTGAGGGAAAAATTACTCGTTTGCTACCCTTTTCCACGCGTTATCAAAATTAAACGGAGAAGGTATTACCGGATCAGGTCCTTCCCCCGCGATACTTAAAGGCGCTCGGCCAAAGATACCTGCTTGGTATCCGTCGTGCAGTTCCCACCATATGGCCTCGGGAGTTCCAAGCGGTGGAAGTTTGTATTTGCGACGATCCTGCTCATTGGTAATTAAGGTGTGATCCTCATACAACCACGCCTGCAGCATCGCATGCTTTCGCGCTTCG
>RGTL01000261.1 GCA_010025385.1 Gammaproteobacteria bacterium
TGGCGTAATCGACGTCCGCAACGGTATCTTGCGTACTCGCTGCTTGCCCCAGGCCGGTTGAGCCGCAGGCAGACCCTTATCCGGTCGAGCGGACCTCATTAAACTAGGGCCTATGTCCTCGGCACCTCTTGCTATTCGTAATTTTCTCGCGCCGCTCGCAAGGCCCGCGACGATGGCTTGGATTCGGTATTTTCGTTACCGAACCTATCGCACCATCATGGCCCCCAGGGGTGATGCAAAACCTGCCGGCCGCGGCTTTGAGGCAGTCGCCTTTGACCCGAAACTTCGGGTTCGACCCCTGCGGGGCAAGCTTAGGCCTGGCTGGTACTTGATCTCCTATCGAGCCCATACCGGCTTTACGGATAGTCTTTTCGTTCCCAAGATTTATCCGCTGGATTCCGTCGAAAAACTTCCACCCCCAAGGCAGGTACCCGGCAATTTCGGAGGGATCCCGGACAGCATGGCTCAGGTCCAGCTTCAACCTGACGCAAGACCCGCAGCCGAAAAAAACACTATCAATTTGCGGGCCCATTTTCCAGGCGCCACACGACACCTCGTTTACTACGACCTGGGACCCGATGGCTTTCGATTTGATCCGTTCGATCTTGAGTACCCCCGCACTCGACTTCCCAATCTAGGATGGTTTTCGATCGATGACTTCACGCTGACCTATCTGGGCAAGATTCACCTGCTTCGTTACTGCCTGACGCAGGGCACCCTGCGAGCCACGCGGTGGCGAAAAGAGATACGCGTTCTTCTCGGTTTGCTTTTTGGGAGGGGTGCCGGCGCATTTTTTCGATGGCTTTGTCATCGAACATACCGCACCATTCAGCCCACGATTTCACTGACCGCCTGGCTCACCTTTCTGCGGTCGAACCGCGGTGTTGACCTCTCACATCGCGATATTGTCGCCCACCCAAAAGCGCCCCGTATCAAGATCCTGCTTCGGGCAGACCCATGCCGTGGACCTCAATTCCGACGGTTCATCGACGCTGTGATCAACCAGGAATACCCTCATTGGGAGCTCTTTATCTGGCCACTTGCGGGCTCCGCTGGGCTAACGCCTCTGGATCGCTGGTACTGCCGAGACGCTCGAATTCAATCTGTACCGGCGGATCGAGCGCCAGTTCTGACTCAATCGTCTGACCACTTCTGGTGCGTGATGGATACGCATCATCTACTGGATGGCTCAGCGCTGATGCAATTTGCAAAATCCATCGTGAATCAGTCCCCGGACATCGTTTATGCAGACGATGCGGAACTCAGCTGGGATTCAGAGCGTGTCATCCGCATCAACTTGAGGCCCGCCTTTAGCCTTGACCATTTTTTAGCAAACGCGTTTACCGGCTTGCCGACTCTTGTTAGAGCATCGAAACTGAGCCCGTCGCCAGGCCCCTGGACCGATCTGGATGCCTACCAGATCTCGGAAGCCCTAGTGCTTGACGCGCTGGCCCGGTGCGAGAAAGTCCTGCACATCCCAGATGTTCTGCACTCCCACATTCGAGACAGAAATCAAACGCCCCACAAGCGTCTTGGCGCCGAATCGATTACCGACTACCTTCAAAAAATGGGCATGGCGGACGCAAAAGTCGAGCCCCTTGCCGACAGCAATGTCTGTCGAGTGCGCTTTGCACGACCCTCCAAAGGTAAAACCGCGATCATTATCCCCACCAAAAACCAGTGTGGGCTCCTGAAAAACACTATCCGATCGATCCAGCAAACGGTACCGGCACATCTTTTTGATCTGATTGTGGTCGATCATGACTCCGACGATCCAGAAACGCGCGTTTATTTGAATCAGCTTAGAGACAACGCTTATGTTGTCCGCGCTACTGGAGCGTTCAATTTTTCTCGACTGAATAATTTGGCGGTACGCCAACTGAGCACCGCTTATGACAGCCTGCTCTTCATGAATAACGATGTGGAGGCGCTACAGTCCGGCTGGTTGGAGAGCATGCGCGATAAGTTGTCTCGACCAGATGTGGGCGTGATTGGCGCCTTATTGCTTTACCCGAGCCAATCCGACGACGCTCAGGCAAAGGACCGCGCTCGCCCATGGGCAGGACATCACATTCAGCACGCAGGCGTCGTCCTGGGGATCGGCGTCGCTGAGCATTTCATGAAACTTGAACGGTTCGCGGATGCTTACCGACCAAACCCGTCGGACACCGGGGCGCAACCGGCCCTGGTGACCCGCGGATTCAGCGCCGTCACTGCTGCCTGTCTTATGATCAAGCCAGCCGTGTTCGAAGCAGCAGGAGGCTTTGACGAAAATCTCAAAGTCGCTTTTGGAGATGTCGACCTTTGCCTGCGCGTCAGCAACATGGGGTACCGGATTCTTTGCGACGGCGAAGCCGTCCTGATCCATCATGAGTCAGCGAGTCGCGGGAAAGGCGAGGATCTGGATCCGCATCTTGAGGATTCCGCTGAATTCGAGCGGCGCTACGGTTTGGATATTCGACTGGGCGACCCCTTTCACCACCCCCTGCTGGCCCAAAATAATTTTCGATACCGCCCCATACGAAGCCCGGTGCGAGCGATCGATCCTGT
>RGTL01000262.1 GCA_010025385.1 Gammaproteobacteria bacterium
CGACATCTTCTTGAAGTGCGGCGCGCACCTGCCGGTCAATTTCATCTGGGTTGGGCGTAGCGTCCATCATTGTGACGGTCGATTCGTTGATCTCGCAGTTCAGAAAAAGCCAGCAACAGCGTCGGACGGGCCAACCCCTGTGCGAAGTGTCTCGGTCCTGGCTTGATTACCGCCAGTTTACCCCCATATTCAATAAGGTAAAACAGAAAGCCTCTGGCAGTCGGTGAAACGGCTGCTGGTTTTTTCGAAGGAGTAATCCAAGATGCGAATGGACAAACTGACCACTAAATTCCAGTTGGCACTGGCAGACGCGCAAAGCCTAGCCCTGGGTCGGGATCATCAATTTATAGAGCCGGCACACCTGATGGTCGCACTGCTTGATCAAGAGGGCGGCAGCACGCGATCGCTCTTGACGCGATCGGGCGCCAATACGCAGGCGCTGCGATCGCGCTTGGGAGAAATCATTGATGGGCTCCCAAAGGTAGAGGGCACCGGCGGTGATGTGCAGATCTCTAATGATCTGGCGCGGGCCTTGAACCTGACCGACAAGCTTGCGCAAAAGCGTGGTGATCAGTTTATCTCGAGCGAGCTTTTTATCCTCGCTGTTTTGCAGGACGGCAATAAATTAGCTGAGACCCTGCGGGCAGCCGGCGTCGTGAAAGGAGCCGTCGAGAAGGCGATTGAAGACATGCGCGGCGGTGAGGCCGTCAGTGATCCGAACGCCGAAGAACAGCGCAATGCCCTGGAAAAATATTCCATTGATCTCACTCAAAGGGCGGAGCAGGGTCGCCTTGATCCGGTGATTGGCCGAGATGAGGAGATTAGACGAACGATTCAGGTGCTGCAGCGCCGCACAAAAAACAATCCCGTGCTTATCGGCGAACCTGGCGTAGGCAAGACGGCTATCGTTGAGGGATTAGCGCAGCGGATTGTCGATGGTGAAGTGCCAGAGGGGGTTCGGGGCAAGCGGGTGCTGGCGTTGGATATGGGTTCTTTAATCGCCGGCGCGAAATTCCGCGGTGAATTTGAAGAACGGTTAAAAGCAGTTCTGAGCGATCTCAGCAAGCAGGAAGGACAGGTTATTCTCTTTATCGATGAACTGCATACCATGGTTGGCGCAGGAAAAGCCGATGGCGCGATGGATGCGGGCAATATGCTCAAGCCCGCGCTTGCGCGGGGAGAGTTGCACTGCATTGGCGCCACCACGCTTGATGAGTATCGGAAGTACGTCGAAAAAGACGCCGCTCTCGAACGGCGGTTTCAGAAAGTCCTGGTGGGCGAGCCTGATGTCGAGGACACCATCGCCATTTTGCGAGGGCTTAAGGAGAAATATGAAGTCCACCATGGTGTCGATATCACCGATCCCGCTATCGTGGCGGCCGCTACGCTTTCGCATCGATACATCAGCGACCGCAAGTTACCGGACAAGGCTATTGATCTGATTGATGAGGCGGCGAGCCGCATTCGCATGGAGATCGACTCAAAGCCGGAGTCAATGGATCGACTGGATAGGCGGTTGATTCAACTCAAGATTGAGCGCGAGGCGGTCAAGAAAGATACCGACGAGGCATCTAAGAAACGTTTGACGGCTCTTGAGAAAGAGATCGGCGATATTGAGCGCGAGTATGCGGATCTCGATGATATTTGGAAGGCTGAAAAAGCCGCCGTGCAGGGAAGTCAGCACGTCAAGGAATCGCTGGATCAGGCGCGCAACGAAGTGGAGGCGGCGCGTCGTGCGGGCGATCTTGCGAGAATGTCAGAGCTTCAATACGGGCGAATACCCGAGCTTGAAAAACAGCTGGTGGATGCTCAGGATCATGAATCCTCCGGCGATGCCAAATTGTTGCGCAACAAAGTGACCGATGAGGAAATTGCCGAGGTCATTGCCCGATGGACCGGCATTCCCGTCTCGCGGATGCTCGAGGGGGAGCGGGAAAAGCTGCTGCGGATGGAGTCCGAATTGCACAAGCGCGTCATCGGGCAGGACGAGGCGATTCGGGCGATGTCTGATGCCATTCGACGCTCCCGCGCCGGGCTGTCCGATCCTAACCGACCGTATGGTTCTTTTTTGTTCCTCGGACCGACCGGTGTTGGAAAGACGGAGCTCTCAAAAGCGGTTGCGTCTTTTCTTTTTGATACGGAAGAATCCATGGTTCGCATCGACATGTCGGAGTTCATGGAAAAGCACTCCGTAGCACGATTGATTGGCGCGCCTCCGGGCTATGTGGGTTATGAGGAGGGTGGTTACCTCACGGAAGCCGTGCGTCGCCGGCCCTATTCGGTCATTTTGATGGATGAGGTCGAGAAGGCGCACCCGGATGTATTCAACGTGCTGCTGCAGGTGTTGGATGATGGCCGCTTGACTGATGGACAGGGGCGTACCGTCGATTTTCGTAATACGGTCATTGTAATGACCTCCAACTTGGGGTCTGATCGAATTCAGGAATTGGCGGGCGAAGCGCACTATGATGAGATGAAGCGTGTGGTCATGACAGTGGTCAGCCAGCATTTCAGACCGGAATTCATCAACCGGGTCGATGATATGGTGGT
>RGTL01000263.1 GCA_010025385.1 Gammaproteobacteria bacterium
CGAAGACGAATCGACGGCGTCAAAAAAGGCATGGACATAGACTCACTCTCCTTCCGTGACTCGATTAAACGTGGCTCGATTAAACGATGTGGGGCTAGATACGGGTCTAACCCGTCTCGCCAACAAGATTGGTTGTCGCAATGGCACCAAGAGCCGCCGCCTCGTCGTTATCAGAGGTGTCGCCCGAGATGCCCACTGCGCCCAGTAAATTGCCGGAAGCATCACGAAGCAATAACCCGCCGGGCACCGGCACAAAGTCGCCGCCGGCAAGACCGTTCATGGCCTGAATAAAGTACGCCTGCTGTTCGGCTCGGTTCATGAGCGCCCGTGTACCCAGCCCCAGCGCAATAGCGGCGTTGGCTTTTCCGTGGGCAATCTTTGCCCGCATCGCGCTCACGCCATCCTCCGAGGCGGCCGCTACGAGAGCGCCCCGATCATCAAGTACGATCACGCTGATGGGCTTTAAATTAAGTTTTCGGGCCTCAACCAAAGAGGCGTCCACAAGGGCTTTTGCTTGTTCAAGACGTATCGACATTTTTCACTCCACGTTCAAAAAAGGATTAATTTTCTCAAGCCGCGGCATGCAAGGACTCGGAGAGAGCCGCGGCAAAAAGATCCAGATCACCCGATGTGCCTACGGATACCCGGATGCACCGGTTCAGTGGCGCCACCCCGGGCATCCGCACAAAAACCTGTCGGGCAACCAGCTGATCCAGAACGGCCTTCGCAAAGTTACCGTCTCGCCCACAGTCGATGGCCACAAAATTCGTGGCTGACGGGATGGACTCAAGACCCTGCGCCTTGGCAATCTCATAAAGACGCTCTCTCGCTTGCGCAACGCGGTCAACCGTTTCGTGCAGGTAGGCCTGATCCGCGACCGCCGCCAGACATGCCGCCTGGGCGACTGAGCCCACGCCGAAATGATTCCGGATTTTATTGAACTCGTTAATGAGGCTGGCTTCGCCCATGGCATAACCCACCCGAATGCCGGCGAGCCCGTAGGCTTTTGAGAACGTCCGAAAGCGAAGCACCCGACTGTCATCCTCAGAGACCTTCGGCAGCACACCTGCGGGTGCGAATTGCCCGTAGGCCTCGTCCAGCACAAGCAATGATCCGTCGGGCACGTTTTCGATCATCTGCTCGATCACTTCGGCTGGCCACCAGGTGCCCATGGGGTTATCCGGATTCGCCAGATAAATCAGCTTGGGTCGATGCTGCTGGGCGAGCGCAACTAACGACTCAATATCCTCGCGATCGTCTTTGTAGGGCGCCGTGATTAATTCGCCCCCAAAGCCCGCCACGTGAAAGTTAAACGTGGGATAGGCGCCTGCCGACGTTACGACTTTGTCGCCCGGTTCAACAAAAAGTCGAACGAGGTAACCGAAAAGACCATCAATACCCTCACCCACCATGATGTGCTGCGGCTTTAACCCATGATGCTCAGCAATACAGGCACGCAGGTCAAAAAATTCGGGGTCGCCGTACTTCCAGGCGTCCTGTGCGGCACGGCCAATAGCCTCCGCCACTTTTGGCGAGGGACCGAACACGTTCTCGTTTGCCCCAATTCGGGCGGCAAACAACTTCTCAAGAGCGCGCTCTTGGGCCTCTGGCCCCACAAAGGGCACAGTCGCGGGCAAACCTTTTGCCAAAGAGGTAACGCGATATTCAGCCATGGGAGAATTCTGTCACAGACTCAGACATGTTCGATACTGACAAGACAGACGCGCGCTGTCGTGGAATCGACTGAGCGAGGCGCTTACTGGGAGAAATGCGCCTCGTCGAGGTGACACTCAATGGAGTGATTGTTAGCCAAACGCCGCACAGGCGGCGTTTGTTCGTCGCAGGTGCCTTTAATTGCCAAGGGGCAACGATCGAAAAACGGGCACCCTTTTTTGGTAAGCGTAACCAACCGATCGATACCGGCCTGCGCTTCCTGGGTCTGCATCGCCTCCTCGAGCCAGCCGACCCGCAGCTCCGGCACCGAACTGATGAGAAGCCGCGTATAGGGATGATACGGAGGAGACAAAACGGCATTTACCGGGCCCTGCTCAACAACACGGCCGGCGTAAAGCACGACAATCTCATCGGCAAAAGAGGCGACCGTTGAAAGATCATGACTGATAAAAACAAACGATACACCGGTCTGTTTTCGTAAACGCTTCAGGAGTTCAATCACGTTCGCCCCAACAATCGAATCCAGCGCTGAGATCACTTCATCGCAGAGCAGGACTTCGGGAGAAGCCGCAAGCGCCCGCGCAAGATTGATCCGCTGCTTCTGTCCGCCAGAAAGCTCCTCAGGGTAGCGTCCTGCGAACTCCTGGGGCAGCTCGACCATCTTCAGCAGCTCGCCGATGCGCCGGCGCTTTTCGTCGCCTTTAAGACCGTGATAGAACTCCAGCGGTCTTCCCAGAATACGGTCAATACGTTGGCGCGGATTAAGCGCGGTATCGGCCATCTGGAACACGAACTGGATTTTCTGAAGCTCCTCTCGGCTTCGCTGTTGAAGCGCGGGCTGCAGCGCCTTGCCATCCAGACGGACTTCGCCTTTTG
>RGTL01000264.1 GCA_010025385.1 Gammaproteobacteria bacterium
TGAAGAGAATCCCGAGCGGCAACCGTGCCATCACTGGAACTTCCGGGCTGATGGCCTGTCCGATGCGCTTGCTGGCGTCATCCATCAAGTGGGCGTAGACGTCTTGGGTGGTGCGGACGCTCTTGTGGCCAAGGAACTTGCTGACTGATGCGACGTCATGGTCTTCACCCGTTTTTTGCGCTTGAACGTGAACGTCACCGTCCTGGGAACGCCCGTTGCGGCGGAGAAAACCTCGTCCAGCTTCTACTTGCCGCGCTTGGTCTAGCGCGCGACATTTCAGGGTAATTGGGTACCCGGATTTGGACGACGGGGACTCATAGGGAACTGTGTGCTCTAGGTAAGGCATGTCAGCACCGATTTCCCTCGAGGACGTAGGCGCGATAGGGCTGCACCACGTGACAGGCATTCCGCCCGCCACGTCCCTCGTTAAGGAGATTAAGCACCATGGCACAAGGCACCGTTAAGTGGTTCAACGCAGAAAAAGGCTTCGGCTTCATCGAGCAGGCTGATGGCGGTCCGGACGTTTTCGTTCACTACTCCGCGATCGATTCCGATGGCTACAAGTCGCTCGACGAGAACCAGACGGTCGAATTCGAGATCACCCAGGGCCCCAAGGGACCCCAGGCTGAGAAGGTTCGCGTCGCCTGATTTCAGACCTTTCACGCTGAAGGCCCCCGTCCAGCGGACGGGGGCCTTCAGCATTGTGTGGCGGTGGAGCCAGCGTGTCAGTGACACCTCTTGTTGCCTGGCGTGCACCGAGCGTTGAACGGGATCCTTGGGTCGCTAGTCGTGACTACTGCCTGTTGCTCACCCAACGAGACACACGACACCCTTTGGTGGCGCGTTGCCAATTAATGTGAGCACGGGAGGATCGAGCCAAGGCGGCACAACCTGTCCCCGCTCACGAGCGCATAAGCGCACAAGAGACTTGCGATTATGGGGAATAAAGATGAGGTGGCTCTCAAACTCTGAAGCTAGGGAGATTTTGAGACACGCATCCCACATTCCTGGCAGAAATTTGCCTCTTCCGCCACGTACCCCTCACAGCCCAAACAGCGGCGCTGACCATCAAAGGAGGCCTTTTCTTCTCCCTCCCCACCAGAGATTCCATGACTCGTTTTCGCTCGTGATCCATCGCTGCCTACGTCTCGGGGCAAATTCTTCGCACCCAGTAAGTCGGCGCCTGCCATGTCAGCACCCGTGAGCACAGTTCCCTGGAAGTTGACGAAGCGCATATCGGCACCAAACAGGTTTGCGTTGCTTAGGTCCGCGCCGCTGAGGTCGGCATTCGTGAGAATGGCAAAGCGCAGTGAGGCCTCACGCAGATTGGCCTTGGTCCAGTCGGTAGCCGTGAGTTTCGCGCCGTCCAAATTTGCTTCTGACAGATTGACGCCTGAGAAATTTTGACCGGCCAGGTCTTCACCGCCACGAATAGACTTCAGAATTTTATCTCGAACCGTTGAAGACAAAGTGCTTCCCTCCACTTCGTTACGTGGGTGCTTTACGGACGTAGTCGACTCAACCTATGGCACACGCCCGGCAGCAAGTCACCGCGATCTAAAAGTCTGATTCTCAGCCTGCTGGCGATTACGCCCCCAAATAAAGCGTTGGCGGCCCCCCGAAAGGGGTCGGAGTGGAGCCGGGACTTCTATCCCCGTGGGAACCGCATGTGAGGCCCTCAGCGGGCTAGTGGTGACGACATCATCTGGACCGATTGCGTACCTAGTTGATCGTCCCCAGATCTATCTCCATTGCACCCGTGTACTGGTTGAAGGTGATTGTCGTCTGGTCGTCCGGTTCACCGATCTGCCCCACAGCGGGTTTGCGAATCTTGGCGGGTTTGGGGTTGATCCGAACCTTGGAGGAGACGTAGTTCTCTTCTTGACCTTCAAGGCCGGTCGCTTTCAGCACAGCGCGCCATGAGTTCTTTCGATTGGTAACCCTCAGTGACGCCTTCTGGTCGTCCGCGGAATTGTCGAGTTGATAGACCTTCCCGGTGATCCGAGCTGTCACTGTTCCAGGAGCGGGATCCTTGGGCTTGTTGACCCCGGGGAGTTGCTTGCCGACGATCGTGACGGCATCAGGTGCGAGGCGGTGCCACTGACGATCATCGGCAGTGGTGGTCCAGCAGGTCGTGGCATCGATGCATCGAACCGACCGCTTGGTGTCGACAAAAGGCGGCAGGAATGTCGCCTTCATGCTGCCGTCAGGATTGATCGTCATGGTGTTCGTCGACCGAACACCGAGGGGCCCGCGCAGACGAAATATCGTCGTCACGCTCCGGCCTTCAGCTCGGGCCTGCCACTGCTCGGCGGCAACGCCCATACGCTCATAGAAGGTGTCCACCGATACCGACTGGGCTTGCACAGGTCCAGCAGCCACCCCTGCCACTGCTACCAAAGCCAGTAACGAACTTGACGCCATCATCCGGGTCAAACGCATGGAGCCTCCTGGTGAGCAAGATCGGATCCCGGATCACAGTACGCGCATCAGTCAGGGAGTCACAGGGCAGTGGTGCTGGGGCCGGTCGGGCTCGCACCGACGA
>RGTL01000265.1 GCA_010025385.1 Gammaproteobacteria bacterium
TACTGCCGTTGAAATTAACTGTATCACTACTATATGCATAATGGAATACTTCTGAACGAGTATTAGCATTAAGACGGTAGAATGTTACATGGTCAGCGGTTTCACCTGAAACAAATCCTGGGGAACCATCACCATTATATGAGATACCACCACCGTACGATCCATCTTGAGTTACCTCAATAGCACCTGTACCTTGTGAACCGTTTGTTGATTTACCAACTTGTAAAATAGAAGTAGCAGCATCAACTGCTGTGATAATTAAGTTACCTGACATTGTATCGCCAGTAACATTTACAAATCTATTATCAGACTCAGTTTCCGTATAGTATCTACCATCGTGAGTGTGGCTATCATTAACAACTGCTGCTGTTAGAGTAGCATTACCTAAATTAGTAAATGTTGCAGAACCAGTAAGGTCGCCAGCAAGTGTCAATGTAGGATCTGAAGTTGCGGTAGTACTAAAGCTTACTGCATTGCCTGAAAATGTTCCTGTACCAGTTACTGCACCTGTTAATGTGACAGTGGCGTTAGCACCTAGCTTACCCGCTAGATTATTTGTAACAGTAGTAGCAAAGTTTGGATCATCACCAAGTGCAGCTGCTAGTTCGTTTAAAGTATCTAGAGCGCCTGGCGCAGAATCTACTAAGTTATTAATAGCTGTGTCAGTATAAGATGTAGCGTTACTATATGCAGTACCTGCTATTGAAGCAGCGTAAGATACAGCATTAGAGTAAGCTGTAGCAGCATTGCCGGTAATAGCACTATTAGCGGTAGCAATCTTTCCATCAGTATATGATACAGCGTTACTGTATGCAGTAGCAGCATTAGCCGCCATTGCAGTATTAGCAGTTGCAATTTTACTATTAGTATATGATACTGAGTTAGAATAGGCTGTAGCAGCATTACCAGTAATAGCACTATTAGCAGTTGCTATTTTACCATCAGTGTACGACACCGAGTTAGAATATGCTGTCGCCGCATTTCCAGTGATAGCTGAGTTAGCCGTAGCAATTGCACTATCAGTATAAGTGACACTGTTACTATACGCTGTTGCAGCGTTACCTGTAATTGCTGAGTTAGCAGTTGCAATTGCGCTATCTGTATAATTTACAGCATTTGAATAAGCGGTCGCTGCATTAGCTGCCATTGCAGTATTAGCGGTAGCAAT
This sequence comes from Gammaproteobacteria bacterium, assembly GCA_010025385.1. Classification (GTDB taxonomy): domain Bacteria; phylum Pseudomonadota; class Gammaproteobacteria; order Arenicellales; family UBA868; genus UBA868. The sequence continues at coordinate 1,169 of RGTL01000265.1, forward strand.
TTTTCCGTCAGTATATGATACGGCATTAGAGTAGGCAGTAGCAGCTCTTGTAGTACCATTATCATAAGCTGTTTTAGCAGCATTAGCTGACGCAGCGTAAGCGATTGAAGTATTAGTTACAGAGTCAAGAATCAAAGCGTCTGCATAAGCGGTAGCATTTGAATAAGCGGTTGCCGCATTAGCTGCCATTGCAGTATTAGCAGTGGCAATTTTACCATCAGTATACCCAGTTGAATAGGTAACTGCGTTAGAGTAAGCAGTATCACCGTTATCATATGCAGTTTTAGCTGCGTTGGCTGATGCAGCATATGCAATTGAAGTATTAGTTACACTATCTAAGATCAACGCATCAGCGTATGATGTAGCGTTTGCATAAGCATTAGCGGATCTATTAGTAGAGTAACTCTCGTAATTGGTTTGAGTAGTATTAGCTACTGATTGAGTATAGGAAACAGCATTAGAGTACGCTGTATCAGCTTTAGATTGCGCGTTAGCTGATGAGTAGATGATAGCATTTGAATATGCTGTATCAGCTTTAGACTGTGCATTGGCTGATGAATATGTAATAGCGTTACTATAAGCTGTATCTGACTTAGAAGTAGCATCAGCTGATGCAGTTGTGGTTGCATCATTATAGGCATTTGAGTAAGCTGTTGCTGCATGAACAGATGATTGAGTAACCGCGTTAGCATAAGCTGTAGCTGCTAGAGTGGAAACGTTAGCAGTAAAAGCTACATCTCCATATGTGTTAGCAGCAGGTACATACATTTCCCAGCGATCGCTACTCTCATTCCATTGGAATACAGCGTTCGCAGAAGTACCTCTATTAACAGTAATGCCTGAATTCTGAGTAGGAGTACCTGAATGATCAGCGTTTAGGACAATGTTATTGTCACCAATATTTAATTCATTAGATTCAATATAAGTGACAGAACCGTTAACAGTTAAGTCACCTTCAATAGTTACATCTCCGGTAACATCTAATGTACCAGTGATAACTGTATTACCACCAGAGATTGCCATAGGATCACCAGAAGATGTGATACCAGTCTCGCTAATAGTAGTATTGCCTAGGTAAATAGTAGAATTAGACAGGTAAATATCACCCCATCTATTATTGGCTGTACCTAAATTATATGAGTTATTAGCAGCAGGGATAATATCTGTATTAACAGAGAATACACCACCTTGTACATTTAATCCATCAGTTAAATTTGTATTGGATTTAGATGCGAGGTTAGCGATTAAATTAGCTGAGATTGCATAACCATTTGCAGCGGTATATGCATCAGTTAGTTTAACAGTATTAGATCCTCCAGTGGTTAATCCTGCTGTTAAAGTACCTGAAGCAC
>RGTL01000266.1 GCA_010025385.1 Gammaproteobacteria bacterium
CGACCCAGCGACTTTCGGGTCATGCTCTCAAAAGCCAAGGATCTCATGCCGCGGGCGGCTGATTTCTCAACGCCGGAATACTGGGCGGGGCTGCGCCCCATGACGCCGACGGGGTTACCGATTATCGGCCGCTCGAAATGGGATAATCTCTGGCTCAATACCGGCCACGGCCACATGGGCTGGACCATGTCGTGCGGGTCGGCACGACTGCTTGCCGATCTGATTGCCAAGCAACCCACAGAAATTCCGATGGACGGGATGGAACCAAGCAATACGGGACTACATTAATGGAACCACAAGCGAGTCATCAGCACGATTTCATAAATCTCAAGAATCTTCCATTTACCGTTGATGACGGCATCGCCGCGCGCGCGCGAATCGGCGTCGTTGTCCTCGCTACTGATCACAGCATTGAGCATGAGTACCGTCAAATCGTGACGCAGCCCGGTGTTGCGGTCTATCAGTCGCGCATCCCGAATTCGCCCACCATCACGCCAGATAACCTTCGGGCCATGGAGCCGCACATCACAGACCGGGCAAAGCTCATTTTGCCGGGGATTCCGCTGGATGTCGTTGCCTATGGTTGCACGTCCGCCTCAATGATCATTGGGGAAGAGCGCGTTTTCGAGCTCATTCATGCGGCACGACCAGAAGCAAAAGCCACCACGCCGATCACCGCGGCATTTGCCGCTTTCCGAGCGACCGGATGTAAACGCATTGGCGTCCTTACGCCCTATTCCGACGAGGTCAACCAATACATTCGGCGCTATATAGAAGATAAAGGATTTGAAGTACCGGTGTTTGGATCCTTCAATCAGGATGACGACAACCTGGTGGCACGTATCTCAGCCGAGAGCATGAAAGCAGCCGCGCTGGAGATCGGGAGTCATGACAACGTTGACGGCGTGTTCGTTTCCTGCACCAGCCTGCGCCTCGCCCACTGCGTCGCCGATATCGAAAACGCTTTAGGCAAGCCGGTCACCTCTTCGAACCACGCAATCATCTGGCACAGTCTGCGCCTGGCGGGCATCAATGACTCGATAGAGGGCTTTGGAAAACTCTTCACACTGCCCGCCTGATTCGCCTGCAGAAGCCGGCCTTATGACTCGCAAGATCGTAATCATTGAACACCACGATGAACTGCGCGAAGACCTTGCCTCGCTTCATCTGCAACATCAAGGCTTCGCGGTCGAATGGTGCCAGCCGTTCAAGGGTCAAAACTTACGTCCAGCAGATGACGCGCTCGCGGGCGCCGTCATTCTCGGGGGAGCGCCGAACGTTGATCAAATGAACCGCTCCCCCTTCCTTTATGACGAGGTGTGCTGGATTGAGCAATGCTTAAAGCTCGATATCCCCATCTTGGGGCTATGTCTGGGTGCCCAGTTGATCGCCCATACCTTGGGCGCAAGAGTAGCGCCTCATGCAGACGGCGCCGAAGAGTTTGGCTTTTACGAGATTCTTCCATCGGCCGACGCGCCGGGTTTTGTTCCGGATGGGTTTCTCGCGGCGCAGTATCACGGGCGCGGTTTTGAGATCCCAAGTGGTGCTGTCAGTCTCGCTCGCGGAGAACTTTTTCCCAATCAGGCCTTTCGATTTGGTCAAAAGGTGGTTGGCACGCAGTTTCATCCTGAGTGCACACAAGCCATGTGGCAGCGCTGGCAGGCCTTCCCCGAAGCGCCCTGGGATAAGCCCGGCGCCCAATCGCGTGATGAGCAAAACCGACTCGCCGAAGCGACGCTTGCGCGTGCGGGCGAGTGGTTTATCAAGTTCCTAGATCAGTTATTTCCCTCCACGCTCTCTCAGAGCGCTTAATCTCGAGTCTGAAATGTCCATTCCTTCTGTTCATATCTCCCATGCACTAAATAATCCTTCGGCAGTTGGAGATCAGGCGTGTCCTGAAAAAGTAAAAGCCATCCTGCCCCCCGCGCGCTGCGCGCTGGCGCGCGAGACGATCTCAAAGTGGCCCGGTTACACCCCGACTGAACTGTATGATCTCACTGGGCTTTCAAACGCTCTCGGCGTGAGATCCATCTTCTATAAAGACGAGAGCAAACGTTTCGGCCTGGGTAGTTTCAAAGCGCTCGGCGGCGCGTATGCCGTGCAACAGGTACTCCAACAAGTTCTGAGCGAAATGCTTCCGGACGAGACCGTATCACTTGATGACATCAACAGCGGAAGATTCGCCGAGACCGTAAAGAATATTACCGTGGTAACCGCAACCGACGGCAATCATGGCCGCTCTGTAGCCTGGGGTGCTGAGCGATTTGGCTGTTCGTGCATGATTTATATGCATGCGGGCGTGAGCATAGGTCGTCAGCAGGCCGTCGAGCGTTACGGTGCCACAGTCGTTCGTGTTGCGGGAAATTACGATGACTCGGTGCGACAGGCTGATCTCGATGCGAAAGAGAACGGTTGGCACATCGTGTCGGATACGTCATACCCAGGATATATGGAAGTTCCCCGCGATGTCATGGCGGGCTATACCCTCATGACCACCGAGGCCATGGATCAACTGCCCGA